>CALXJG010000080.1 GCA_944388565.1 uncultured Clostridia bacterium | reverse complement strand
TCCTGAACTTCCTATTTGTGCTCTGTTTCCTGAACTTCCTATTTGTGCCCAGTATCCTGAACTTCCTATTTGTGCTCCGTCTCCTGAACTTCCTATTTGTGCTCCGTATCCTGAACTTCCTATTTGTGCTCCGTCTCCTGAACTTCCTATTTGTGCTCCGTCTCCTCCATTATCATTATCTTCATAATCACTGTTTTTCTTTACATTGTTTATAAAATCTATCAATTTAGATGTAAAATTGCTTACTAATTTAATTCCTATTTTTTCTATTAATCCTTCAAAAAAATCAAACATCTTTTTTTTCCTCCAATTCATATTGATATACTGTTTCTTTCAAACTATCGATTTCAATATACAATTCTCTTATTTTTGCATCTTTTTCTTGCAATTCTAAATAGTTTATTGCTAAACCTACGTACAATCCAAATAGAAATACTATTAAAATTGCAAAGAATTTCTTTATTTTCTTGTCTTTTTTATAAATGTCTTTAACATAATATCTAGTTTTTTTCATTTTCTTCCTCCTTTTGCTCTATTCTTTCTATCTGTCCTGCTTGTAAATAAGTTATCTGCTTGCACTGTTCTCTATTACAAGTTAAAAATTTAGTACAATTCTTACATTTATTCATTTTATTTTCCTTTCTATTTGCTAAATCCTTTGCCAAATATTTCTTCAAATCCGTTCTGGCAAATCTGGTAATCGCAACATACAATTTTTACATTCACTTTCTGTTATCTCTTTTTGCTTTGCTGTGCAATAAAAATCTTTATTTCCATTTTTATAAATTCTAATTACGCTTTTATGCTTACAATTCATATCTTTCCTCCTATTTTGCATATTCTTCTATGTATTCCTTTTCCAAACTTCTTCTTGCTTTATCCACATTTTTAGGGTTTAGTTGTGGATTCTTTTCAAAAAACTTTCTTCTTTCTCTTGTTATACTTTCTAAACTTATTCTTCTTCTTTTTAAATTCATCATTACTGTAGAAAATCTCATCTTTGCTATATCTGGTGCTAGCTCTTCTACTACACATAAAATTAAATAATTATCATCTTCTCTTGCATGTGCATCTACTTTTAAAATTTTATCTACAGTTCTTCTAATTTCATTTTTCATGTTTTCACCTTCTTTTTTTAATGTGTTTTTATATCTTGTGTATATATTGCTTGTCCTCTTATTATTGCTATAAGCATTCTGCATCTTTCTATGTTGTTAGCTTTCTTTATATCGCTTTCATTAATAACTTTTTTCATCTGTTTCCTCCATTACATTTTATTAAATTTCTAAAAGTAGATGTTTTCTTATCAAATTTCACTACTACTTTTGTTAATCCTCCCGCTCTTTGTTTTTGTAAATCTATTACTATATTTTCTACCGTTTTAGGTTCTTCATCATCACTTTCCTTATATAGAAATATTACATTATCTGCATCTTGCTCTATTGCTCCTGACTCTCTTAAATCTGCTAGAGTTGGTGTTGTTGTTCTTGCTGCATTTCTATTTAACTGGCATAATCCGTATAATTGGAATTTTTAATTCTAAACTTAATAGTTTTAAAGTTCTAGAAATTTCTGCTACTTCTTGCTCTCTAGAATTATATTTATTTTTACTTTTTACTAGTTGTAAATAGTCTACAATAAGTAATCCTAAACCGTTTTTATTTTTTAACTTTCTAGCATATATTTCTATGTCTTGTATACTTCTAGCTCTTGTATTTATAAAAAACGGTAATTCGCTTATCTCTCCAATTGCTGTAGAAACTTTTTCTTGCTCTGTATTATCTAAATTTCCAATTCTTATTTTGTTACTGTCTACGTTTGCGTTTTTAGAAATTAGTTTTTCTATTAATTGTGTATTAGACATTTCTAAACTTACAATTCCAACTCCTAATCCTCTTCCTGCAATTTTATTTGCAATTTGTAATGCAAATGTAGTTTTCCCGTACTCCTGGTCTAGCTCCTATAATTGTTAACTCTTCTGGATGTAATCCGTTTGTTACCTCATCCAAATCAAAGATTCCAGTTAGATATTTATTATCGTAATTTGCTCCTAAGTTTATCTTTTTTTCTATTATGTTTGCAGTATCAACTAGCATGTCCATAAAAGTTTCTTCTTTTTCGCCCTCTGCATTTAAATCCGTTAGTTCTTTTACTAACTTTTCTATGTATATTTCTATTTCTTGCTCATCTTTTACTTTTTCTTTTATTTCTTCTGTTATTTTCATAAGCTCTCTTTTTTTACTTAGTCTTTTTAATTGTTTATAAGCATACTCTACAGATGTTCCAAAGACATTTTGTGCCAAATTGCTTATATAATTTATAATTTCTTTGTTATTTCCTTTTATTTGTTGTTGTAAGCTTAGAATACTAACTTCTTCTTTTTTATTTTTTAATTCTTGTATTGCTGCAAATATTTGCTTATGCTTTTGTAAAAAGAAATCTTTATCATCTAAACTTAATTCTTCTTGTTCAAAGATTAAATAATATAAAATTGCTTTTTCAATTTCTTCATCATACATCTTCTTTTCCTTTCTCAAAAAGTTTCTTTTTATATTCTTCTTCTGTCATTTCTACTTCTTTATATTCTATTTTTTCTTTTGTCTGTTCTTTCTGTGGATGTTTTTTATTAGATTTAAATTCTTCTTGTTCGATTTTAAATTGTTGTTCTGTTTTTATTTTGTTGTCTATGCAGTTATTTAAAATACTTGCTACATATTTCCAACTTCTTTTATTTCTTACAACTGCTTCTTGCATTGCTGCTATTATTAAGTCTGCTTCTAAACCATTTTCTAAATACTTTTCCATGTCTTCTGCAACAAATTCTGTTATAAGTGTTATATTATTTTCATAAAAATCAATAATTTTTTTTAAGTCTTCCTTCTTCTTTTTATTATTATTAATACTTGTATTATTCTCTTTCTTCATTTGTGAATACCCCCTTCTTCATTTGTGACTACCTGTATTCACAAATGTGACTACCTCTACTAGTTTTATTACTCTTCTATCGATTTCTTTAGAATTTTCTTTTCTAACATATTCGATAGATATATAGCCATGTTCTTCTAGATCTTTTATCCATTTAGAAATTGCAGAAGGAACTACTCCATATAATTCTGAAAAATACGAGTTACTTGCCCAACATTCTCCATCTTTACTCGCTAAAGCTGTTATTTCTCCATAAAGTAATTTTTCATTTGCTCTTAAATTTTTATCATATCTCACTTTTGCTGGGATAACTGCATAATAATTTGGATTCTCCATATTCTCTCTTCCTTTCGTAAATTTTTAAGATAGCATATGTCCATTATTATCCTAAATTTAAGCAGATTATTATTGTTATTACGTAACACATCGCTATTCCTACATAAACTCCCCATGTAAACGGGTCTTCTGCATTTTTATCTGCTTTAATGTGTACGAAAAAATATATTGCTAAGCATATAATCATGCCTATTAAACTTATTAATATTTTCATTTTGCTCCACTCTCCTTATAAATAATTTTTTCCATATCTTTTTTGAAATTCTTCTTTTGTTTTTTTGTAATAATTAATCCATGCTTCTTCAGCTTTCTTTTTTAAATATCTATTAAGCTTGTCTCCATTTTTTCCATGTACTCCGTTTTCTCCCCTATGGTCTTTTTCCGTTAAAAACACTATTAATCCATCTTTTATACTCTTTTGTCTGTATGCTCTACTAAAGAAAGCTTCATGCCTTTCACAAAATTTTTTAGTTCTAACTGTGCTATATTTAGTACTTTTTGGCATTATACAGAAATCTGCTTCTAGTTCTTTTTTCTGCTTTTTTATTTCTTTTAAAACTTCTTTTTTAGTATTTTTAACTATAATGCTACCTTTTGGACATGGATGAAAACTATTGCTTAAATCTTTTACTATCATTTTTTCTACACCTTGCTTTTTTATATATTTTTTGTTATAATTAATAAGAAATCATATATTTATGTTTTTTGGTTTGAAGTAATTATTTGATTTAGCTGTCTATAATTACTTCTTTTATTTGTCTTAAAATCATTGTTGCGTTGCTTTTTCTATAATCGAAATTTCCTAATAAGTTTTCTATTTTGTAAAATTTTTCTTTTAATAAATCATTTTCTCTATCTAATCTTCTGTTTATTGTTGTTAAATCTTCTATTTCACGCCTATTGTCTCTGTTTTCTTCTTTAATTTTCTCATTTTCTCTTTTAATCTTTATTTTTGTAAACATTTTAAAATCCTCCTAATAGATACTATTTTGTAAAAATGCCCATACTGTTCCTGCTACTGCTGATGCATATAGTCCTATATAAACTACTGCTCGTCCTATAAATGCATAAACTTTGTTTTGGTCTATTTTCTTCATTCGTTCCACTTCCTTTCTAAATAATTTCTTTTGCTATTTCTTTAAGTACTTCTTGCTTTTCTTCTGGCTTTAAACCTAATTCATA
>CALXJG010000079.1 GCA_944388565.1 uncultured Clostridia bacterium | reverse complement strand
GGCCGAGGTGTCGGGCAGCTGGGCGCTCAGGTACCGGCGGTAGACTTCGTCGGTGTCATAGCTCAGCTCCGAGGCCAGCACCTGGTCGTAGCCGAACAGCACCACGCCCACGTTGAACTGGGAGCGGCTCTCGTCCAGGATGTCTTGGACCAGCTGGTCCCGCTGCTGTTCGCTCTCCCCGCCGCTGTCCGACATGTCCACCCGCAGGTAGATCTGGTTGTCCTCGTTGGGGACGTCGTAGAGGAAGGCCACGCCGGCGAACACGCTGATGCACAGGACCATGATCAGCCCGTGCAGCACCATGGAGGTGATGCGGTTGCGGTTGCGCCGGTACTTTTTGGCCGACCGGAAGTAGTGAAAGACGGTGAAGAACAGGGCCGGGATGAGCAGGAGCAGCAGCCAGGGATATTCGAATCCGATCGTGAAATTGTACATATCTTCTTCTCCTCCCTACTGCGTCCGGCTGGCGATGGCCCACTCCACGAACAGCAGCAGCACCAGCGCGCCGGCCAGGAACAGGATCAGGTCGTAGTCCTCGTCCTCGGGCAGGGCCTCCACGTGGGGATTTTCCAGCTCGGGGATGGGGGTGACAAAGTCGCTCTCGGCGTTGGGGATCTTGACGTAGAAGTTCTCGAACACTTCCTCATTGGTGAACAGGACCTGGGACAGGGTGTAGGTGCCGTAGGTGTTCAGCACGATCTCCTGAGGCAGGTCGGTCAGCTCGAACTCCTCGCCCTGTCCGCTGACGGTCAGCGAGGTGGCCCGGGCGTTCAGCTGCACCGATTCCCCCACCTCGAAGTTGTTGCGCTCGATGGTGGAGGGGAAAAAGTAGTTGAAGGTGCGGAGGAACAGCTTGGGAAATTCCAGCACGATGGAGCCGTCCGAGTTCTGCAGCTCGAAGGGCATGACCACGATCTTGGTCGAGGGGTCGTTGCGCACCGCATAGGCCGGGGTCCCCCGCCCGCAGGTCAAAAGGATCTCGTAGTCCTCGCTGAAGGTCATGACCGTGCAGCGGGAGAGGAAGATCTCCGCGGCGTTGACCCCGTCGGTGACGGCGTGCTCGCCGGTCGCCGAGAGGTACATGTTGCCGGTCTGCACGGCGCCGGTCAGGTTCATGCCCAGGCCCTGCGGCAGGGCGGGCGGATTGACCAGCATGACCACCCCGTCGGTGGGCAGGGCGGAGGGCGTGTAGCGCTCGAAAATGTAAAAGTCAAAGCCCATGGTCTCGGGCTGCTTCTGGTTGGTGTTGATCTCCACGAACTCGATGTCCCAGCGGCTGCGCAGGGTGTCGCGCAGGCTCATGATGCCCCCCCGGAAGTAGATGTTGGGGATGGAGCTGGCGTACTGGATGCGGATGGTCTCCTTGGTGCCGCCGTAGACGTAGAACATGTTGTCGTAGGTGAAGGAATCCTCCACGTTGATGTAAAAATAGGCGTACTGGTAGGCATAAATGCCCGTGGATTCGGTGCTTTCGGCATCAAAGACCAGGGTCTTGGGCTGATCGCCCTCCAGCCAGACGTCCAGATCGTACCGGGTCACCCCGGTCTCGGCGCCGTTGGCCCCGTAGATCTCGCAGTACACCGTGACGTCGGAATCCCGGCCGTAGCTGGCCAGATCCACCTCGAAGGAGTAGAAGTTCTCCTCCAGCACGGCGGTGCAGTCCAGAATGGCCACGTTGAACTCCTCGGGGTCGGTGACGTCCACCACCTCCACCATGCCGGGGTTCAGGTAGCTCTTGGACGAGTAGTACAGCACTTCGGCGTCCGGGGTCTCGTCCAGGATCTGCTCGGCCAGCGCCATGGCTCCTTCGACGTCGGCCGAGCCGTGGTAGCACGCCGAGGCGGCCTGTCCGGCCAGTTCGTCCAAGGCGGCGGTCAGCTCGGCATAGGTCCGCGGGGTGGTCCGCACCGTCAGGGTGCGGGCGCTCTCCCCGGCCAGGATGACCGAGATCTCCCCCTCGTCCGCCATGACCTCGTCGGCCAGCTCCCGCACCCCCTGCAGGGCGCGGTCGAAGCGGGTCTCCCCGTCCAGCCCGGCCATCATGGAGGCCGAGGCCTCGATGACGGCGATCTTGCGGTTGACGGGGGCGGGGCGGAAGGCCTCCAGCACGGGCTGGGCCATGATCAGGGCGCAGCAGGTGATGGCCAGGATCTGGCACAGAAGCAGCAGGATGTCCTGCATCCGGTTGATCGGGTTCCGCTTCCGCCGCATTTTGAGGCTGAGTTTCCACACATAGGTGCTGGAGACCGCCTTTTTCTGAAAATTGGGCTTGATGAGGTAGATGATCAGCAGGACGATCAGTCCCAGCAATCCCAGCAAGCCCAAAGGCACCAACCATTTCATTCCATCATCCCTACCTTCAACAGCTCTTTGAAAAAGGTCTTTTCCAGGGGGAGGTCGGTCCTGACGGTCAGAAAGGCCGCCCCCCGCTTGGCGCAGTATGTGCGGATCTCCCCGATCAGGCCCTGCAGGGCCTCGTCATAGGTCTCCTGCAGCCCCCGGGTGATCCGGACCTTCAGATTCCGGGGATCCCCGAGGTCTCCGGCCTCGGCGTCCAGAAGGTGCACCCGGCCCATGTAGAGGGGTTCGACCTCCTCGGGGGAGAGCACCTGGATCAAAAGCAGCTGCCGTTTTTTGTAGACCAGGTAATCCACCGCCTTTTTCCAGTCGCTGTCCGTGAAAAAGTCTGAAATGATCACCGAAAGCCCGTCGTTCCCCCCGGGGTTCTGACA
>CALXJG010000078.1 GCA_944388565.1 uncultured Clostridia bacterium | reverse complement strand
AACTTTCTTCTTTTTTTATTGACATTCTGTTATAACTGTTATATAGTAAATATAACAGTGGAGGTGATTTGTTTGGATATAATCATTAGCAACAGCAGTGATACACCGATTTTTAAACAGATAGAAGATGCCATATACGAAGCAATCTGTAACGATGATTTAAAAGAAAATGAAATGTTGCCTTCCGTTCGGGCATTGGCAAACGATTTGAAAATTAGTTTTTTAACTGTGAAACGTGCTTATGATGAATTGGAAGCGTCAGGGTTTATTAAAACAATTCCAGGAAAGGGGAGTTTTGTTGCTCCTAAAAATCTGGATTTAATCAAAGAAGAAAAGTTAAAACAAATTCAAGATTTATTAGAACAAGTTTATCAAATTAGTAAAGTATCAAATATTTCGACTAAGGAAGTACAAGAATTATTTCAAATTATTTTTGAGGAGAATGAGTAAATGAAAAATACAATAGAATTAAAACATGTATCAAAAGAGTATCCCGGTTTTCATTTGAAGGATGTATCTTTTTGTATTCCAGCTGGGACGATTGTTGGTTTAGTTGGGGAAAATGGAGCAGGAAAGACGACGACGATTCAAGCGATTCTAAATAGTATCCATTTTGGTGGAGAAATTCAAATATTTGGAAAAGATAATCGAGTAGCAGAAAAAGAAATCAAACAAGATTTAGGTGTCGTTTTAGATGATAGTTTCCTATCGGAATATCTTTCGGCCAAGGGAGTTGGTGCGATTTTAAAAATGATGTATGCAAATTGGGATGAGAAAAAATACGATACGTATTTAAAAAAATTTAAATTACCATCTTCTAAACTCATTAAGAGTTACTCATCTGGAATGAAGATGAAACTTAAAATTGCGGCTGCACTTTCCCATTGTCCTAAGTTACTTGTGTTGGATGAACCGACAAGTGGATTGGATCCGATTGTTCGCAATGAGATTTTAGATATTTTTCGAGATTATATTTTAGAAGATGAGTCTCGTTCCATTTTGTTATCTTCTCACATTACAACGGATTTGGAAAGCATTGCCGATTACATCGTATTTCTTCACGAAGGTGAAATTGTCTTTCAATTACCAACTTCGGATTTATTAGAAAAATACGGAATTCTTAAATGTAGTGAAAAGGAATTCGAGCAAATCCAAAAAGAAGATGTGATTCGTTATCAAAAGAGAAAGTATCAATATGAGGTATTAATTTCCGATAAACAAAAAATGCGTAAAAAGTATCCATTCGCAGTTATCGATAAAGCGACAATTGATGAAATTATGCTGTTTTACGTGAAAGGAGAAAAATAATGAAAGGGTTATTATTAAAAGATCTTTTAAACTTATCAAGTTATAAAACGACGTTATTTGTTATTGTGTTATTTTGTGGAATTGCAATCGTTGGAACAGAAGCTTTTTCTACTGCATCCTGTGTCATCTGTGTCATTGTCGGTATGATTGCCTTGTCAACTTTTAACTACGATGAATCTTCGAAATCTTCCAAGTATATTTTATCGCTTCCCGTTACCAAAAAAGAAATCGTACTATCTAAGTACGTGTTTGCAGTATCTTCTGTTTTGTTGGGAGGACTCATCGGGTTTTTGTTATCCGTTTTGCTAGTTCCTGTTTTGAACTCTTTCCGTAGCGAAAGTAAAATCGTTTTGGATTTTAGTGAGTTATTTATTAGTACCATCGGTGGAATGTTTGCCATTTCTCTCATTCAAGCCATTCAGATTCCATGTATCTACAAGTATGGCGCAGAACGTGGTAGAGTGCAAATGTTTGTTTTCATCTTTTTGATTGTGATACTGATTACTTTGATTGGTGCTTTGTTGAACCATTTCGCAGTTTCGATTTCCATTCAAGAAGTAGAATCCTTCTGCAATCGTTATGGAATTTTGTTACTCGTTTTGGCAATGCTAGTTTTCTATTCGATTTCTTATTTTATTTCTTATCAAATATTTCAAAAGAAAGACAACTAAGTCTTTTTTTTCTTACAAAAGTGTAAGTGTTATCTAAGTATATTTCTTGTTATACTGGTAATGGAAAGGAAGTTTATTATGGAAATTTTAAAATTAGATAACGTTAAGAAGTATTATGGTGTGCATACAAATATTACTAAGGCAGTAGATGGTATTTCATTTCATATAGATGAGGGTGAATTTGTTGCTATCATGGGGGCATCTGGTTCTGGTAAGACAACACTTCTCAATTGTATTTCAACAATCGATAGTTGTACTGCTGGACATATCTATGTTGGTGACAAGGATATTACCAAAATTAAGGAAGATGATATGGCGGATTTTAGAAGAGAAAATTTGGGTTTTATTTTTCAAGATTTCAACTTGTTAGATACTTTAAGTATCGAAGAAAATATTTCTTTATCTTTGATTATCAATAACGAAGATCCAAACAAAGTTGATCATAAAGTAAAAGATATTGCTACTAAATTAGGAATTGCAGATGTTTTGAAAAAGTTTCCTTATGAAGTATCAGGCGGTCAAAGACAGCGTTGTGCTTGTGCTAGGGCTTTGATCAATCATCCCAAATTAATCTTAGCAGATGAACCGACGGGAGCATTGGACTCTAAATCTTCAAAAATGCTTTTGGAGACGATGGCCGATATGAATAAAAAACTAAATGCGACGATTCTCATGGTGACTCATGATTCCTTTAGTGCTAGTTTCTGCGGGCGAGTACTATTTTTAAAAGATGGTAAAATCTTTAATGAGATTGTTCGTGGTAATAAATCAAGAAAAGAAATCTTTGATGAAATAATTGATGTATTGACATTATTAGGTGGAGATGTAGGAAATGTTAAGTAAATTAGCATTTCGTAATGTTAAACGAAGTGCAAAAGATTATGTAATTTATTTAA
>CALXJG010000077.1 GCA_944388565.1 uncultured Clostridia bacterium | reverse complement strand
AATGGTTTAATTGCAATTTTTTTGCTAAAAAATATTCGTTGTTGTGTATTCACACCCCAACGAATATTTTACAACCGTTTTATAAATCGTGTCTTAATTTTTCATTTGTCAAAACTAGTTATCTTCTTTTATATTATCTATCTTTAACTTGTGATTATATCTTTTACTATTTAATTCTTCTTTTAATCTAAAAGACGTTTCTAAATCTATATCATAAGTATTAGCAATCATTAAAACATAATATAACACATCTGATAGCTCTTCTTCTATAGTTCCTTTAATATTGCCATCTTCCATTCTTTTATCTTTTCTTATTACTTCTGCTAATTCACCAACTTCTTCTATTAATTTTAAAAAATATCTTTGTGTATTATTCATTTCTTCAGGTTTAATTATCTTATATTTCTCTTTTAAATATTTTTGCATCTTTTTTATTGTTAAATTCATAATATACTCTCCTTACGATATTATCATATAAACTTTTTATGACTTGAATAAAATTATTCTGATTTTTTATTAACTATTGTTGTATAAAAAGTAAAATCATCTTCCCCATCTATTGTTACTCTATATGATGTATCATCTATTACATAACCTTCTTGTGTTTTACTTTGTTTTATGTAATAAACACCATTTCCATCTAGATTTCTAGCAACTATACCATCTTCATATGCAAGTAAAGTTGTAACATATTCTCCATTCTCATTATAAAAGTCAATTTCTGCATCTTTTAATGTTTCGCCTTGCTCATTTTCTACTGTAATAACAAGTCTTGGTACATTTCTTGTAATAGGAAGTGTAACAGTTGCTGTTTCCCCTCCATTTACAGAAAACTCTACTTTTTCTCCATTTACGCTATATCCTTCTGGTGCAGTTGTTGCTTTTAATGTGTATGGTCCAACAGGTACAGTATAAAATTTAACTTTACCATCTGTTCCAGTCTCTACACTACCTTGAACATCATCACCTACTAACAAATCAACGCCAGCTCCTATTACAGGCTGATCTGTTTGATCTACAACTAGTAATTCTATTTTTCCAAGTGTTGTTACTTTTTCTTCATTTTTATTTTGAATATATAAATATACTAGTGCCACAATTGCTACGATTACTAAAATTGAAATTATTACTCCTATTAGTATTTTTTTATTTTTCAAACTAATTCCTCCTTCTAATAATAACTTATATTTAATTGCGACGACACTGTTGTCTCAATTAAAAGCCATATTCTTTTTATAATTTATTTATACCTTGTCAAAAATTCTACCTCTCCATCATAATTAACTACGTTAAATAAGTTTTCTTTTACTTCTTGTTATTTATACTATTGGTTTTTACCGCAACATTGTTTATATTTTTTTCCAGAGCCACATGTACAGGCAGGTCATATATTTATACCATTTATTATATTTATAGTATTTGTGGTATTTATTGATTTTGTTGGTCATAACAGAATTAGTACAAATAGTATTTATAGTACTAATCTATACAACTGTAATCTATTATCGGATGACAAAAGGATGACTCTGTCAACATTTCATTTACCACGTTTATTTTACCTTTTTCCTTTAATTATAAGCAATTCTACAATTTTTATAATCGCACATTTGGTCAGGGAAATTAGCATTTAGTCTTCTTCAATTATTTTTTGATTTGTATAAAGATATTATTTAAAAGTTACTTTCAAAAATACCTTTTTACCTTTTTGTATAACGATAAATCCATCATTAAAATCCTCTTTAGTAATTACTCGATCAACATTATTTTCTTTCTCTTGATTAACACTAATACCATTTTGTTCAATTAATCTTCTTCCCTCAGATTTTGATGATACAATTTTTAATTCGTTTAATAAATCAATTAATGTAATTGGTAATTCACCATTAAATTTTATTGTATCTATATTATCTGATAAAGTCTTATTAGCTTTAGCATTATACTTATCTTCTGCATCTTTAATAAATTCTTCTCCATGATACATTTTAATTATCTCTCTAGCAAATTTTCTATGTGCATCAACTATATCAGTATTAATCCAATCTTTATAAGTATTTGTATCAATATCAGTTGTTAATCTAAAATAATCTTCTAGACAATCATCTGGAATTCTCATTGATTTTTCAAACATAATTGATGGTTCTTCATCTATTCCAATATAATTACCTAATGACTTACTCATTTTTTCTTTTCCATCAAGTCCAACTAACAACGGAAATACAATAACATCTTGTTGTTCTTGCCCATAATCTTTTTGTAATTCTCTACCAACAAGTAAATTAAATGTTTGATCTGTTCCACCTATTTCAATATCAGCATGAATTGCTACTGAATCATATCCTTGCATTAACGGATACATAAATTCATGTACTCCTATTGGAGTTTTATTATTAAATCTATTACTGAAATCATCTCTTTCAAGAAGTCTTGCAACAGTATATTTTCCTGTTAATTCAAGCACATCTTTAAAATTCATCTTATTTAACCATTCTGAATTGTAAACAATTTTCGTTTTTTCTTTATCAAGTATTTTAGTAACTTGTTTAAAATATGTTTCTCCACTCTTTCTTGTTTCTTCAAACGTTAATTGAGGTCTAGTTTTGCTTTTTCCACTGGGATCGCCTATCATAGCAGTAAAATCTCCAATTACAAACACAATATCATGTCCCATATCTTGTAACATCTTTAATACTCTAAGTGGGACTGTGTGTCCTAAATGCAAATCAGGTCTTGATGGATCTGCTCCAAATTTAACAACTAATTTTTTTCCACTTTTTAATTTTTTTACCAATGTATCTTCACTATAAATTTGAACTGCTTTTCTTACAATAATATCAATATTATTATCATTATTCATTTATATTCCCTCCTAAATAATTTGTATAGTTAATTAAATTACAATCATCAAAGTAATAATAGTAATAGTCACTATCCATACAAATCACCTCCTTGAAAACAAAAAGAGCAAAACATCCATAAAGGATGAATTGCTCGTGGTACCACCTTTGTTTGTAATAATAGTTTATTACCTCTTATTGATAACGGATACTATCCGACTTAAAATCATCACTTGTAATTCATTACCTTAATTTTGTTTGTTTCCACCAACCACAAACTCTCTATAAATCATATTAAAATAATTACTTCGAATGAATCGCTTTTTAATTAACTGATGTAATTATACTATATTTTATTGTTTTTTGCAATTTATTCCAATAAAATTGTTTAAATCTATTTCTTTTTCAAATGTTTCACTTACATTTTTTAAAGTATCAATTGTACTTGTAATATAATAATTTTCTGTTGTTTCTATCTTACTATGTCCTAATACTTTCGATATATCCTTTATTTCGACTCCACTTCTTAAAGTAGTCGTTGCAAAACTTCCTCTTAAATCATAAAATCTACATTTAATCCCTAATTCATAATGAATAATTTTAAATGGATATTTTATAAGATCTGTACCAGAATATGTTCCGTTAGTTTTTATAAAAACCATATTTGTATTATTTTTTGATTTCTTACTCTCTACAATTTGGTATTCAATTAGTTTTCCATGTTTGTTTTTTATTTGTTCTAAATTGTAGTACTTATAATTTTCGGTTGTAAAATATTCGTTGGGGTGTGAATACACAACAATGAATATTTTTTAGCAAAAAAATTGCAATTAAACCATTCTTGCTATAAAATATTGTTGTTACACAATCACAGAAAGGA
>CALXJG010000076.1 GCA_944388565.1 uncultured Clostridia bacterium | reverse complement strand
TTTTTTATAAATAATGATTGAATTAATATAGTGTGGAGTAAATAAATGAAAAAAGATTTTAAAAAATTTGTAATATCCTTATATAAGCCTGTAAAAAACTTAACTATCATAATGATTATTAGTATGATTATATCTCAAATATTAGATTTAGTAAAACAATACATCATAAAAGGAATAATAGATATGCCAAGCATGGAGAATTTTCAAATATCTGATTTATACAGAATATCTTTTATTCTATTAGCTGTAATCGCTTTAGAAATAATATTTTTTTATGTTTCAAATATAATAAGAACCATTTATATAGTAAAAAAGCAGACACCATATATTTCAGAAAAACTATTCAATAATTTAAATAAAAAGACCTATTCTTTTTTTACAGATAATTATACTGGTAAAATTGCTACAGCTGTTAATGAAATAAATAATGAAATCACACATTTAAATACAGAATTAACAACTAAATTTATTTCAGTTTTAACTTCAATGATAAGCAGTTTAGTAGTTTTATATACAGTAAATATAAATATTTTTATTACAGCAACAATTCTTTTCGCTGGAATAATAATATTTAGAATTATATATTTTTCAAGAAAATATTTGCCAGATATAAAGCTGTCAGAAGAATATAACAGAGAATTTAATGGGGTATTAAATGATGCCATATTAAATTTTACATCATTAAAATTATATAATGCAGTTAAAAATTTTTCTAAAAACCTAAAATCGAAAAAACAAGAAGCAAATATATATAGAAATAGAGCGTCAATTAAAGAATTTTCTTTTGGAGCAATATCTAATGTAGTATATTTTATTACTTTAAGTATATTAATAATCTATTCAATTAGATTATTTGAAAATAATATTATGACATTGGGTAATTTTATATTTTTTATTAATTGTATGATTTCTTTAAAAAATCAAACTACTTCTTTTACTTGGTCATATATACATATTGGTGAGATTATGGTAAAAATTCAAAATAGTTATGAGTTATTATATACTAAAAATAACATAAAAGATGATAATAAAAATAGCATTCAAATAAATACAGGAAAAATAGAATTTAAAAACATTTTTTTTAGATATAATAAAAATTATATTTTCAAAGATTTTAATTTAACTATAAAAGATAAGCAAAAAATAGGAATTATTGGAATAAGTCGGAAGTGGAAAAACTACATTAGTAAATTTACTTTTTAAATTCTATAACCCTAATAATGGAAAAATCTTAATTGATAATAAAGACATATCTGAATATTCTGCCAATTCATTATATAATAGCATAACATATGTGCCTCAAGAAACAATATTACTGCATGCAACAATTTATGATAATATTAAAATAGCAAAACCTAATGCTACAAATCTAGAAATATATAATGCTGCAAAAAAAGCAGAGCTTCATACATTTATTGAAAGTCTTGAAGACAAATATAATACTATTGTTGGAGAAAGGGGAATAAAACTTTCAGGTGGGCAAAGACAAAGAATAGCTTTAGCTAGAATTTTCTTGAGAGATTCAAAAATTGTAATATTTGATGAAGCTACTAGTAGCTTAGATAATAATACCGAATTTAAAATTCAGCAAAATATAAATAAATATTTTAAAGAACAAACAATTATTTGTATTGCACATAGACTATCTACATTAAAAGAAATGGATAATATTTTTGTTATTGAAAATGGACAAATAGTTGATTCTGGAATACCAGATTATATAATTCAAAAGTATGACAAAAAGAACTTTATAACAGATAAAAACTAAATAAAATCTTATTATATAAAAAGACATTATCTATTTGTAAGTATTGTTTTAAAAATAAAATTAGAATTTTTTCTTAATTTTATTATACTGACATTTAATATTATTGTTAGAACTTTTTGGATTTATAAAAAATTTCACTTGATAAATAAATGTCAGACAAATTATGAGAAAACCCCCTAAGCATCAATTAGATACTCAGGGGGCTTTCTCAAATCTGAAGAAAATCAAACTGTTTATTTAAATAAGTTATTGTCTTTTCATTAAGAGTAAAATCTTTGCTATAAATGATATTACCTTCTTCATCAGTTGACACTAATTTTACTTCTTTGGTATCAAAATCAATTAATTCCATATAAAACAGCATATTGATCCGATTAGTAATGCTCTGAAGAATAGACCTTGAAACAAAATCACAAGAAACATAATTCGCGTCTACAGTTAAAGTAATTTTTTTGTCTGCTTTCAATTTAGATAATAGAAAATCAAGCGTTTTTTTCTTTGCTTCATTTCGTTTAGCAATAGGTTCAATATGATCGCAAAAGAAGTATAATATTATCATATTTGCCATAAATAGGCCATAACCAAAAAATAAAATAGGATAAGTAGAGATTATTTCTCTTATAAATAAGATAATACTAACAAACATTATGACACAAATGACTCTTTTTTCTATTTTCAGATTTTTTACACTAAGATGTGAAGAAATATAATATAATAAAATAAAAAAACAAACAATATTGAAAAAGAAATCATTCCTAGAGCATAAACTAAGCCATTCATAATAGTACTCATAATTTTCTC
>CALXJG010000075.1 GCA_944388565.1 uncultured Clostridia bacterium | reverse complement strand
ATTCTATATCTCTTTCCCAAAAGTTTTTTACTTGAAGATTTTAACAAATTTAATAAAATTATAGTACATTTTTTATTGAATTTTTATTAGAATTTCGGGCATTTGAGGTAGTTATTTTACCCAATTTTTACCCAATTCTACATAATATTGCTGTTTTTAGCCATTATTGCAACCAATTCCCAAGCAACAAAAAATCACTAAAACCATTACAGTTCTAGTGATATATACTTTGGTTGCGTGTGTAAGACTTTGGACTACGAGCCTTCGGGGTATGAGGGTATTATCAGCGATTTTTGAACTTTATTGAAATTGATAGTTTTTGCTTATATTTCAATAGTTTTATTGCTTTATAAGTCATGTATTTTTAAGTAATTTTAAGTCAATTTTGGGTACTTTTGTCCCCATTGTGTCCCCAAGATTTTAAATTTATATATTGGGGAATCCTTAAAATCACTTACAGATTTTTTATATTATTGGAGGATAATTATGAGTAATTTTAGAAAAGTAAATGATGATATTTTAAGAGAATGGTTAAATTATAGAGAAGAAACTGAATTATGATACTTAACTAAAGAAGATAGAAAACATACTATTGATTTTGATGAAATTTCTGAAAAGATTTTAAATAGTATTCCTAAACAAAACAGAAATTTTGTAAAGAAACATCTTGATTTACTTGACTCAAATTTTACAGATTATATTATTTATTGGGATGAAAAGTATTATAGAAATGGATTTTGTGATGGGATTGAACTAATTAATAGTTGTTTTGATTAAATATTTACAACTTAAAAATACTTGAAGTATACATTCTTCCAGTATTATGTTTTTAGTTCTATCATATATTCGTTATTTATACTTTTTAACAATATACTATTTTCAGTTTCTAAATTATTTTTGCTTATAACATATTTGTCAATAACTTTTCCATCTGAATTTTTTAATGAGCACTCATAAAAATTATATTTTAAAATTTCTAAAATAATATTAGCTGTAAAATAGCTATGTTTTACGCATAAAAAGCCAAGTGATAAATAAAATATCAAAAATATTATTAATTGATCCCATTGTGTAAAATCAAAAGCAAATAATGGTAAAACATACGCTAAAAAATATTCAATAGTAATATCTTTAGATTTTTTTGCTTCCACAATTATGTATTTTTCTGCACAACTTTTTCTTTTATCTATAATAAGTCTTCTTACAATTATTAAGCTAATAATAAATAAAACAATTATAGCTATAATAGAAATTTTTTCTGTATATAAATTTTGTTTTTTATCTACAATATTTTTTATATCTATGAATAATATTGCTAACCATAATGGTACAAATGAGACATAATATAAACACCATGAGTTAATACTTGTCATTTAACATCCTCCCTATTTCCATTCCTTTGCTCCAGCCACCTCTACAGGTTTGTTATTAAATGGATCTATTTTTCCTTTATCACATAATAATTTTATCAATTTTTTTGATACTTCATCGTTTGATGTATCAAATTTTCCATTTATTAGAGGAATGTTAAATTTAATTGAAATACTATCTTTCATTTTATCATCATTTAATAATTTCAAGTTTTCTTTATTAAAAGATATAAATTTTTTAGGATTATGTCCTGAATTTGCAACATTTATAAAAGCTTCAATATCAGAAACTATTTCCATATCGTTTATTTCTTCTATTTTCTCTTTACAAACAGCTTTATATGCTCTTTCCATATTAAAAAGTTTTTCTCCAGAGTTATTAAAAAAGTATATTGTATTTCCGTATGCTATCATATCAATAGATAATTCTAATCCAATAACTGTATCAGTAATTTCTTTATATTTTTCTCCTAACTTTATAAATTTATTTTTTAGTACTTTTATAGGATTTTTCATAAAAATAAACTTTATTGGTATATCTTCTTCATTTTCTTCAATGCTACTTTTTAAAACATAGCAATCATATTTATTTTTTGTAGGATCATTTTCTTGGTCAGGATTTGATAATGCACTTATGAATAAATCATATGTATCTTTTATTAATTCATTTGTAATATCCATTTTATATATTACATTTGAAATTGTATCACTATTATACTCTTCAATATCACTATATAAAGAAGCTTTCTCTCCATTAGTATATATTTGAACGATTTCTTTTAGCGTTTTTAATATTCCATTTCCATCAAAATCTGATAATTCTTCAACGTAATATTTTACTCCTTCTCTTTTTGTTACATTTATTTTTACTAGATTAATACTCCAATTATCTATTTGGTCAGCATTATTTAATATTTCTGTAATTTCTTTTATCATTTATTTTCCCCCACTTGTTGTTACTTATAATATTATTTCACTAATAGTATTAATTTTTCTTATAATTTCTTCGAACTTTAAGCTTTTAACATATTGATGTTTTTTAGTATATTCAATCCATAATTCTTTAGTAAATTCACTTTGTTTTATCTCTTCAATAATTTTATCTATTGAGTTTATATCTGTATTTCTCTTTTTGAAAGTTTTTATTATTGCTTCTTTTAAATTATCTTTTGAGTATTTTTCATATGTAATTAAATAATATAAATCATAATAATCCTTCATTCTACTGTTTAATATACCTCTTACTATTACCGTTTGAAATTTTTCAGCTATAATGCTTTCTATATTATAAGTCATTATTTTTAAGCTTCTATCTTCAAACATCATTTTATAATCATACTCTATTTCCCTTGGTGTAATTAAATCTCCTGTTGCAATATCAATACTTAAATTCACTCTGAGGTTATCAAATTTTGCTAATAATTTATATTTTAATCCTCCATAGTCATCATCTTCCTTGATTGGATTAGAGTTTTTTATTTCAAACTCGACACCATCATTTACATCAACAT
>CALXJG010000074.1 GCA_944388565.1 uncultured Clostridia bacterium | reverse complement strand
TTTTTGGGGGTAAGGGGGAACTATGCCCTTTTTTCTTATTTCGGTTTTATTTTTTTATATTTTATTTTCAAACTATTCCCTCCATATATTAAAGTAACGTATATCATCATTACTATTATCTTTAGTTATTTGTATATTTATAGTTCTTTTTGGTAATATATCTTTTATTATATCTGCCCATTCTATAATACAAATACCGTCTTCAAAATAATGATTACCAATACTATCTAAAAAATCATTTGAATCTTCAATTCTATATACATCGAAATGATATATTTTCTCAAAATTTTGTAAATTGTATTCATTTACTATTGTAAAAGTAGGACTACATATTTGATCTTCAATATTAAAATATTTAGCAATACCTAAAACAAATACAGTTTTACCAGCACCAAGTTCTCCATTTAGAGCTATAATATCACCTTTTTTTAAGTGTTTAGCAAATGCTTTTGCAAGTAAAATTGTATCTTCTATGTTTTTTGATGTATAACTATATTTAAAATTTATTTTATCATTTTCTAATACTTCTTTTAGTTTACTTTCGTAATTATTTTTTGTTAAATTTTCCACATAATCACCATATTAATTATATCAGAAAGTATTACAAATATCAACTTTGAGCGTTATATATATTTTATTTATTTTTTTGTATATTTATTAATAACATATAAAAATTAAATACGAAGTATTGATATATATTTTTTTTCGATATATAATATTATTAAATTTTAGATAGAATAAATACTTGAAAAATTTATTAAAACAAAATAAAATATAATTATAGAAATAATTTGAGGTGCAATATATGAATAATAGAAAAGGTATATCATTAATAATGTTAATAATTACAATAGTACTTGCTCTTATACTTGTAATGTCAACAGCTGCAGTTGTTGGTAATGCTATAAACAATTCAAGAATAACTACTTTTGCAAGTGATGTACTTGAAGTACAAGACGCTTTAAAAAGTTATTATATTCAAAATGATGTAATACCTGTACTTGGAGATGAAAAAGTATATTCTCAGTTAGAGATAGAAGGCTTTTTAGAAAATGCAAAACAAATTGCATTATTTGAAGAAGAATTAAGTTTAAATGGCGATTTTAATGATAACAGAAATTTAGGAGCATTTTATATATTAGATATTGGAGCAATTGGAGTAGAGCAGACAGCAAGAGGATTACAAGAACAAGAAAATGATGTTTATGTTGCTTCATATCCTTCAATGAATGTATATTATTTAAAAGGACTTAGTACTAGAAAAACAACATATTTTTCAATGTCCCCAAGATTATCTAGTTTAATTAAAAACTTTAATAAAAAGACTGAAGAAATAAGTACAGAAATTACAACTCAAACTGTAGATGGAATAACTGTAAAAAAATTAAAGAAAAAATGGACAAATATTTTAGGAATGACTATTGAAACAAATATTGCAAATGCAGATGAAAGCCTATATTTAAGCGTGCAGGGAGGAAATGAAGTATTACTTCCTACTAAGGTTGGACAAAATATTTTAAAATTAAATAGTTTAACAAAAGTTTTTTCATCTGATGGAACTGAGACTAATTTAAATACTGATTTATCTAAATATGATACAGCAAATCAAAACGATAAATATATTGAAATAATAAAAAAACAGAGTGGAAATGTTGTTGGAAAAATAGCTATTAGTATATCTAATTATGAAATAGAGCTTCCAACATTAAAAAGTGATATAAAATTATACCCATCAGAAGAGTATAATTTAGCTACTTTTTATGTTGGGGATAATATAAGTGGAATAAAAGAAGTAAGATACGAGTATTTAACAAAATTTGATATACAAGGTTTTCCTCAGCAGTATTATACTGGAGTTACAGAATATGAATCTTCATATATAAAAGCAAGAGGTAAAAAAGCTACTGTATCAGAAGATGGATATGTTGAAATTAAAATTCCAAAAGAGATAGAGGGAATTGAAGTAAGAATATTTGATAATGCTTCTAATGCTAGTGAAAGAATAACTATAGGTAATAAACGTGATATATATGTTGGTGCAAATCCTAAATCACTTACTACTACTAAAGCAATTTTTGATTTCATATTTAATAGTACTTCAAAAATTACTGATGCAATTGCATATATAAGTAATAATGGTGTTGATTTTATAAATGGTACAAAATTATTTGTACCAGAACCAACTTCATCAGTAGCAATTGTAGAAAATATATCTTTTAATAATCTAACTAATATTAATGATACTATATATGTAAAAATTACTGCTACAGATGAAAACAAAAATACAGAAACTAGGGTACAAAAATTTAATATTTTCGATGTTAATGATTCTGAACAAATTAATAGTGTAATACCTGGTGTACCTGTTGATAAAGATACTCCATATACAACAACAAATTCAAATGGAGGAAAAGATACAGCAATAATACCAGAAGGATTTAAAGTATCAGAAATAAAAAGTGAACAAACAATAGAAACAGGACTTGTAGTAATAGCACCAGATGATAGTGAATTTGTATGGGTTCCAGTTCCAGAAAATGAACTAAATTTATTCGCAGAACAAGATGGAACAAGTGATGAAACAGGAAGCCCAAATATGAGAGGAAAACTATGGGAGTTTACAAAAGATGGACCAAATACAGGAACAGAAATACCATATTCATCAACTGGCTATAGGGAACCTGATATTGTTGCCGGTTATGATAATGATACAAATAATTTAAATACAATAAATACAATACTTGGAATAAGTTTAAAAAATGCAACAGATTTAAAAAATTTAATGCAGAAAGAATATAACGAGATATATAACAGTGTAAAAGAATATCATGGATTTTATATAGGAAGATATGAGACAGGAGATTTAAGTAAAGATAAAGTAGTAAGTAAAAAAGGAAATGAAGATATAGGAAACCAAACTTGGTATACAATGTATGCAAAAGAAAAGAAGTATGCGACTCAGCTAACTGGAACAAAGATAAAATCGAATATGATTTATGGAAGTCAATGGGATGCAACAATGAGATGGTTTGCAAAGAGTAGTAATAATTTTGTAAAAACATATCCCGTAAATGCGCAAAATAGTATTAATGCGAACTTCAGTGGTGAAAGAAAGCCAACGGGATCAGTAGGTTCAGTAAACAATATAT
>CALXJG010000073.1 GCA_944388565.1 uncultured Clostridia bacterium | reverse complement strand
TAAATATGAAAAAAGTTGAAAATTATGTAAATATGTAGTATAATATTTTTTGTAAATATTCGTAGCTATGCGAACTATAATAAGAATAGCAAGTAGTAAATTCTCGAAAAACAATTGTTAAGGAGGAAAATTTATGAATAACTCAATGGCAAAAGCTATGACAGAAAGATATGTAGAATATCTTAATACAGGAAAATTAGAAGAAAGAGCAGCAAAAAGCATATATTATTGGGTAATGAACACAATAGAGGCTATTTTCTGGGGACTTGGACGTGTGGCAAGTTTTGATACTACCTTATATGCAAACGAAGAAAAAATAGTCCTTGTGTATATTCATCCAACTGGTAAAAAGTATGAATATGTATACTATTCCACTCATGAATGTGGGGATAGCAAATTACCTATAATGTTGCAGAATTTTGTAAAAATCTTTAATAACATTAAGTATCCATTATCAGACAAAATTTCATCTCCTGTTTTTAATGCATATTATTATGATAATCGGCAGAAAGAAGGAAAATATACAGGGTACTATTATATATACGTTCATGTAGATATGATGCCTGATAAGGATGAAGGATTTTAATAACTTTTGCAATGTTTGAGTTAAGGGTGTCCTATTGCAGGACACCCTAAATTTCTATAGTTGATAAACTAATTTGATTTAAATAATCTTAATTTTATCTAGAATATTACTATATATGTTTTGACATTTTTCAAAATTTTTAATTTTAAATTGAAAAACTTATTGCAATTTATAAAAAATATGCTATACTTTAATAAATTGATTGATATTTGTATCAATCGTCAAGAGAGCTAAAAAGTTGTAGATAACTACTTCGTTGGCACCAAAAAAAGTAGGTATTGTACGATTTTGTACAGTACCTACATTGTTTTTAAAACTGCTTCAAAAGTTTGATATTAGTAGAATTTATATTATTTGATTTTTATAATAAAAAATTTATATTGTTCTTTGTTGATTTTTAGATACAATACCTCTATGATTTCTTTGATCTTCCAAATAAAACTTGATTATTGTCTATAAAAAAGATATAATAGTAATGTCTTAATATGATTTAATAATTATAAAATATAGTAATTGTTATCAACTACTAATTACATTATGAAGTAATAATTCGTGTTTTTTTAGTGTTACAGTATAGAGAAAAATAAATAGATTGGAGAATTATATGATCGAAATTAAAAATTTTGATAATTGGATAGAAGATATTGAATTTGGAAAATTTGGTAGTGGTGCAAGTGAAAAAGTTTGGCTTATTAATCCAGACACAAACGAAAAAGGTCTTTTTAAATTTCCAAAAGTAAAGGATAAAGAAAAAGGAATAATAACAGGAGAATATTTGGCTGAAAAACTTGCAACAGAAATAGGCAAATTGATTGATGTCGAATGTGCTAATGTAGATATTGGTACATACAAACGGAAGAATTGGCTCAATGAGTTATAATTTGGTAGATTCTAATGTAGGAGATAATTTTACAAATTTATTAGAAGGAATAGTTTTCATAGAAAATCATTATCCATATTATGATAAAGATAAACTAGAAGATACTTATTCTAATAGTAAATATTCTATACAAATGATACAAAATAGTTTAAATGGAATATTAGAAATAGATGAATTTTATAAAATTGTGATATTTGATATTTTAATAGGAAATAGTGATAGACACCATAGTAATTGGGCAATTTTAGCAAGAGGAATAGTATATAAAACTCCAGAAGATATGTTTGATGTATTTTTTAACTATAGTATGTCTCCTTTATACGATAATGGATCATCATTATGTGCATATGAAGATAATAATAATCTTGAAATATTTTTTAAAGATAAAATGAAATTTGAAGCATTAGTAAATACAAAGTCAAAATCTGCTATTGGCTGGGAAGATGAAAGACCAATTAGACATTTTGAACTATTGAAAAAAATAAAAGATAATGCATACGATGGTACAATACAATATGTAGAAAAGATAAAAACTAATATTAATGAAGAAAAAATAGATAAAATTTTAAGTGAATTTAATAATATAATAAGTATAGATATGAAGAAATTATTAAAAATGTATATTTTAGAACGAAGAAAAAGAATATTAAGGATATATGATTTGAAAGACGAGGTGTAAAAAAGATGGGAAAAGATTTAGTATATTTAGTTTGGACAGATATTAAAACAGGAAATAAATATAAAGTGGCTGAATTATATAAAATGAATAATACGTTTTATTTTAAATATATTTTAGAAAATGTAAAAGAGGCTCAAAAAAGTGGTTTCAAATTATTAATTGCATTCCCTCAAATTAATGCTTTATATGATAATCCAAAATTATTTGCTACTTTTGCAGCAAGATTACCAGAGCCTACAAGACCAGAAATTAAAGAGATTTTAGAAACTTATGGTATGGCAGAATATGATGCGTTTGAATTATTAAAAAGAAGTGGTGCAAAATTACCTACAGATAATTATGAATTTGTAAAATAAGAAGCAAGATATACACTAAGTAATTAATTAGATACTATTTGTTTGGTATAAAAAATAATAATTTTGGGGTGAGGTATATGAAAAAGCAAATAATTGTAATAAATGGAACTGGTGGATGTGGTAAAACTACATTTGTTGAATTAACACAAAAGTATGGAAAAGTAATAAACTTTTCATCTGTTGATAAAGTAAAAGAAGTAGCAAAATTAATAGGTTGGGATGGCAAAAAAACTGAAAAGGACCGTAAATTTTTAAGTGATTTAAAACGTTTGACTACAGAGTACAACGATATGTCATTTAATAGTATTAAAGAGGCAGTAGACAAATTTAAAAATTCAGATAATGAAATAATGTTTATACATATTCGTGAACCAGAAGAAATTAAAAGAGTAGTGGATATTTTTGATGCTAAAACTTTATTGTTAAGAAGAAAGGATATTGCTACAATAACATCAAACTATTCTGATGCTAGTGTTGAAAATTATAACTATGATTTTGTTATTGAAAATACAACTTTAGAAAATTTAGATAAACAAGCTTTAGACTTTGTAGAAAAGATTAGAAATATTGATTAGAGCATATAAAATCATCAAACATTTTGTTTTGGTGATTTGTTTTTTTGCAATATAGGAAAAATCGATTTTTTCAAAAATAAATGTGAATTTAAATTTTGTCGAAATTTGCGATGAAAAGTATAACA
>CALXJG010000072.1 GCA_944388565.1 uncultured Clostridia bacterium | reverse complement strand
ATATTATTATACACAAAAATGTACCCAATGTGAAGACACTCTTTTTTTTAGTGTCCACTCCATTGGGTACATTATAATTAATTAATGCACTTTTTAATTATATTTATTCAAAAAATAAAGAATAACCTTTTCCTCTTGTAGTTAGAAGTATATCTTTTCCAGTAGTCTTCTTTAATTTTTTTCTTAATTTTGCAATATGTACTCTAAGAACAGAAGAAAAAGAATCAAATGATTCATCATATGTATGCTCTAAGATTTCTTCACTAGAAACTATAGCTGGATATCTTATAGCCAGATATTCTAATATATCAAATTCTTTTGTTGTTAAATCAATTCTTTTTTTATCGTAATTTGCTCTTCTTGATATTGGATCTATTATAAGTTGATTTAATACAATATTAGGATTTCCTCTTCCTCTAAAACGTCTTAATACTGCTTGAATTCTAGCGTTTAATTCATCCATATTAAAAGGCTTTACGATATAATCATCAGCACCTAAATTTAAGCCTTTGGTTATTTCAATACTAGCTGTTATTATTATAATTGGAGTCTCTATATTTTCTTTCCTTAAATATTTTAATATTTCCATACCATCTTTATCAGGAAGGCTAAGATCAAGTAAAATCACATCATATTCATTAACATATGCCTTTTGTTCACCTTCTAAACCATTATTTGCTATGTCTACATATAGACCAGATTTTTCTAATTCAACTTTCATACATTTTAATATTTCCACATTGTCTTCAATTATCAATACTCGCATATAACCTCTCCTAAACATTAAAATAATTATATCAAATAAGATGTTAATCTTACGTTAAAACTTTTTATTTTTTTCTTATTCCTTCTAAATTAAAATCTGGTACGAATTCTTCCTCGTGTTTGCCTATTTTTTGTATATATCCGTTTTGCATATTTATTTTTTCTAAATAATTCTTTACAATATTCAATTCTTTTTTTGTTATTTTTCTATTTATTTCTTTGTATAAGTACGCCTTATTAGTTGGAAAATATTGAGCCATTATACTTATATATGTATCATCTCCTAAATTTTCTTTTATCCAGTCTAATATTCTTATTGTTTCCATAATATGTGATGGTAAAATCATATGTCTTACTATCATTCCTTTTTGTATTATTCCATTATCATCAAAAACTAGATTTCCCACTTGTCTTTTCATTTCTTTTAAAGCTAAAGTAGTTATATTAAAATAATTTTTAATTTTTGAATACTCTAATGCTGTTTCATTTTTATAGTATTTAAAATCTGGCAAATAAACGTCAATATATCCGTCTAGATTTTTTAATGCTTCCACATCTTCATATCCACTTGAATTATATATTATAGGCAAATTTAATCCAAGTTCTTTAGCTTTTTTTATCGCCTCTTTTATTTGCAAAGAATATATTGTTGGTGATACTAAATTTATATTATTTGCCCCTCTTTTTTGTAACTCAATAAATATTTCTGCTAATCTATCTGTAGTTATTTCCTCACCAAATCCAAGTTGACTTATTTTATAATTCTGACAAAACACGCAATTTAAGTTACAATTTGAAAAAAATACAGTTCCAGATCCTGTTTTACCACTAATACATGGTTCTTCAAAATAGTGCATATTTGCTAAAGCAAGCTTTACATTATTTGTTGCTTTACAAATACCTATTTTATTTTCTAATCTGTTTATACCACATTTATGTGGGCACAAATTACATTTCTTTAGTGTAATACTCATAACGCACTCCTTTTATAATAATTATACTATTTGTAACATATTTTTTCAAGAAAAAAAGAATACCTAAAAATAGATATTCTTTTATACTTTATTTAACCTTTAATTCATTTTCACAACTACCTTTTTCAAATATATCTTTTATATTTTCAAAAGTATCACTAGCTATTTTATTTAATGCCTCTTTAGTAAAGAATGCTTGATGTGATGTGATTACAACATTAGGCATTGAAAGTAATATTGATAAATCTTTATCTCTTATATATGAATTAGACATATCATTTAAGAAAAATTCTTCTTCATCCTCATAAACATCAAGTCCTAATCCACCAATTTGTCCTTCTTCTAATTTTTGAATTAAGCTATCAGTATCAATTAACTTACCTCTACTTGTATTAATTATATACACACCTTTTTTCATTTTAGCCATAGTTTCTTGATTTAAAATCTTATATGTATCATCCGTAAGCGGACAATGCAATGAAACAATATCTGATTCTCTAAGCAATTCATCTAAGCTTACATATTCATATCCTATTTCTTTTGCAGCATTTTCATCTTTATATACATCATATGCAATAACTCTAGTTCCAAATCCCTTCATTATTTTAGCAAAAACTTTACCTATTTTACCTGTCCCTATAACCCCTACAGTTTTTCCATGTATATCAAATCCTAACAAACCATTTAAAGTAAAGTTGTATTTTTTAGTTCTTTGATATGCTTTATATATTTTTCTATCTATACTAAGTAATAATGCTACTGCATGTTCAGCAACCGCATATGGAGAGTACGCTGGTACTCTTACGACTTTTATACTGTCGTCTATATACTTAACATCTACATTATTAAATCCTGCACAGCGAAGTGCTATTAATTTTACTCCACATTCTTTTAATATTTCTATTGTGTCTTTATCAACAACATCATTTACAAATATACATACTACATCAAAACCTCTTGCTAGTGGAGCTGTTTCTTTATTTAGTTTTGACTCTAAATATGTTATCTCATAACCATACTTTTCGTTATATTCATTGAAAAGCTTTTGGTCATATTCTTTTGTATCAAAAAAAGCTATCTTTATCATAATTTTCCTCCTAAATACTATATAATTATACTACTTTTTTTATTATAACTCAATAGTATTAACATTATTTGTATATAGCTTAGGAAATTTGATAACTTGTATTTATATCATACATATGATATAATGTATATATTATGTATCAAAGGAGACGTTTAAAATGGTTCTAGAAAAGCATTTAGCTAGCAATATCACAGATACATCTAAAGAAGAATTATTTGCTATAGGTTCTAAACAAAATTTACTTGATAGTACCAATGATTATAACGTTATAGTAAGAGATTTAATAAATAATGAACTTGTTATTAAAATGAAAGATTATATTCAACATGGAAATACGACTTGTTATCAACATTGTGTGAATGTATCATACTATAGTTATATAATTAGTAAAAGATTGAAATTAGATTATTTAAGTGCAGCAAGGGCAGGATTACTTCATGACTTCTTTTTATATGATTGGCATAATTTAAATGAAAAAGTTCCACTATTTAAAATGCATGGATTTACACATCCACAAAAAGCTCTAGATAATGCAAAAAAACATTTCGAATTAAATGAAAAAGAAGAAGATATAATATTAAAGCATATGTGGCCTCTTACAGCAAAATTACCCAAATATAAAGAAAGTCTTATAATAATTCTTGTTGATAAAGTATGTTGTATTTCTGAATTTTTTAAAGAGAAAAAATGGTTTAGATTATTATTTGGATTAAATTATAATCCTAATGATTTTATTAGAAAAAATAAAGGTGAAACTGATTAAATATAATGTACCCAATGGAGTGGACACTAAAAAAAAGAGTGTCTTCACATTGGGTACATTTTTGTGTATAATAAT
>CALXJG010000071.1 GCA_944388565.1 uncultured Clostridia bacterium | reverse complement strand
AGTATACAATACAAAGGTGAAACATATTATTATTCATCTACCGGACAATGGTTTGAGTTCTTTGATTATACTACATATTTTCCAGTAATAAATACTACGAATACAATGTTTACTAATATGGAAGATGCGGCACTTAAATTACTTCAAATGTATTTCAAATGTATTATGAAGAATAAATAATAAAAAGACTTGTAATAAGATTATTACAAGCCTTTTTATTTTAATTATTCATTATTATATTTATAGTAATTTCTTATGATGCTATTTTCAAAAGAAGTATTACAGATTATTTTATTTACTTATATTATCTTATATGTATATTGCTAAACGTGAAGAAATGTAAGGATACATATCAGAAGTTGGTGTTTCATCACTTTTATAACCAGCAAATTGGTGAGGCTCGTAAGTAAGGCATCTGTATCCACGATGTAAACGAATATTTGTAGAAGTGCATTCAGTTGTCCATTCATATACATTTCCGGACATATCGTATATGTTATTTACTGAGCCTACAGAACCTGTTGGTTTTATTACATTTTCACTGAAGTTCGCATTAATACCATTTTGTGAATTTCTATGGAATTTTATATTAAAAATGCAGCATATAATGGTATAGATTTTATATTATTTTCAAATCCAAAATTTTTACTAGAGATTCTAATACCATATTTAGGTTTAATTTCTTTCATATATATATTTAAACTATTAGATTTAACATTATTTCCACTTTTTACTTCTACTGGTATTATTCCATCATTATTATATATTAAAAAATCTATCTCTGCATTTCTTCCGTATGTCCAATAATACAAAGAAGTATCTTTAGACTTAAATTCTTGTGCTATATAATTTTCTGTAATTGCACCTTTAAATTCAAAAGATTTTTCTAAAATAATATCTCTATATTTTATTTCAGAAATTGAAGTTAATAAACCAACATCACTTAGATATAATTTAAACATATCTTCGTCAATGTATACTTTTAGTGGTATTTCAGCTTTCTTTACCTTATAACTTGGCAAAATCATACCAGAAGAAATCAACCATTCAATTGGAGTTTCATATTTTCTTTTTCTACCGTCTTCATCTATTAAATTATATTTAAACGTTTTTTTGTCTTTTGCTAGTTGATTAGGAATATTTTTATATACTTTTTCGATTTTTACTGACTCAATATGGCTTTTTACATATTTTTTCATATCAGCAACATACATTTCAAGAATATTTTCTATTATTTTAGTATCATATCTTAATATATCCAACTCATTTTCTATAAAGTTGTTAACTGATTCAGGCATTCCACCAACACATAAGTACTGTTTATATAATGTAAGTGCTTGATCATGTGCAAATTTTGGCATTGGTTCCATTTTTTCGAAGCAATCTTTAATTTTTTCTAATAACATCTCTTTTCCCGTCGCAATTAAAAATTCTTCAAAATTCATTGGATACATATATTCCATTCTTATTTTACCTACAGGAAATGAACTATTAAATCTATTTATTTTTACTCCGCAATAAACTGCCTGCACATATAATTTTATATGGCTTTTTTGATTCATTAAAATATTTAAGTGAAACGATAAAATTTTCACTTACTTGGACTTCATCAAAAAAAAATAACGTTTTATTTAAATCAATCTTTTTTCCAATATATAATTCTAACTCTTCCAAAATTTTTTCTTCATCAATAGTTTTTTCAAAAATTCTTTTTATTTCTTCATTTTTTTCTAAATTAAAATACAAATATTCTTCAAAATTTTCCTTTGCAAATTTATCAATTGTATATGTTTTTCCAATTTGTCTAACTCCGAATCACCATTAATGGTTTTTTCATCCCAGATTTTTTCCAATCTAATAATTTTTTTTCAAATAACCTAAACATTTCATCCCTCCATTAATATATTCTTATCATAAAACTTTAATATAGTCAATAGTTTTTTGCCACTTTTTGCATATTTTTTATTTAATAAAATGCCACTTTTTGTACATTTGAAAATGTGTTTTTTGCCACTTTTTGCATAATCATTTCTATATTATAATAAAAGTAATTCACAAAATGGTATTAATGCGAATTATAGTGGTAACCAAAAGCCAGCAGGCTCTGTAGGCTCAGTAAATAATATATATGATATGGCTGGGAATGTTTATGAATGGACAACTGAAGCGATTTCTACTCTCGTTCGTGTGGTTCGTGGGTATGTCTTCTACGCTGAACCTAGTGGCTGGTTTGCCGGGTACAGTGGCAACAACTACCCTATTAATTTGTATGGTTCACGTATGTCATTATACATACCAGCATCTAGTAGTGTAACAGAGAAAACGTATGTAAAAAATGGACTTATATTACATCTTGATGGTATAAATAATACTGGAAGTGGTCATAGTAATACTTCTACAATATGGAAAGATTTAAGTGGAAATAATAATAATGGTACTGTTACAGGTGCAACTTGGGGAAATACTGGATTATCATTTGATGGAATAGATGATTGGGTACCAATAAAAGAATTAAATTATAATCAATTTACATTAGAAGCTGTATTTGAACCAAAAGATGTACTAAATTATGAATATCAATATATAATTTGTAATTTAGAAGTAGGAGGATATGGTATTGCTTTAAATACAGGTAATAAAAATTTATTTGGAATTTCTTACAATACCAATATAGTAGATTATGAATTACTACTTAGCCAAAATGATATTAATTTAAATGTAAAAAATACATTAACATATACAAATGATGGTAAAGAGCATAAGTTATATCTGAATGGTAATCTTATAAATAGTAAAGTTGATGAAAATAGAGTTTTAGGTTTTCCTAATGATAATACAATAATGGCATTAGGAACAAATCCTAGTGGTTCAACAAATGTAGGTTTGGAAAGCTTTAATGGAACAATCTATTCAGCTAGAATGTATAATAGAGTATTAACAGAACAAGAAGTAAAAAATAACTACGAGATTGATAAATCAAGGTTTGGAATGTAATAAAAAAGGCTTGTAATAATCTTATTACAAGTCTTTTTATTATTTATTCTTCATAATACATTTGAAGTAATCTAAGTGCCGCATCTTCCATATTAGTAAACATTGTATTTGTAGTATTTATTACTGGAAAGTATGTAGTATAATCAAAGAACTCAAACCATTGTCCGGTAGATGAATAATAATATGTTTCACCTTTGTATTGTATACTTCCACTTGAAGTTTCTAGTTTTTTATCATGATTTGTATAATACGTTACTGCATCTTTTGATTTACTTACAAGTAGTGGTGCTGTGTATTCAATACCATTTGAATAGCTAAAAAACATGATGCCTGTTATAGCTTCTTCATCATTATATTTATAATAATTTCTAACAAGAGTATCTCCAGCAGAAATACTACATATTATTTCATTTGCTTTTGATTATATATATGGGTCTTTTATATATAATGATATACGTGAACCCAGAGTATCAAAATAAAAATCCGGAGTATTGTTACTATAGTAACCAGCATACCAGTAATTAGAAACAGTAAGGTAGCTACCCGCACGAAAGATACGGCTATTTGCTGAATTTGATTCAGCTGTCCATTCATCTATATTACCAGCCATATCATATATATTGTTTACTGTTCCTACTGAACCAGTTGGTTTTCTTTCACCACTGAAATTCGCATTAATACCATTTTGCGCAATTTAAATTTTTGTTTAATAATTTAACAGTTATATATCTAATTAAAATGGAGA
>CALXJG010000070.1 GCA_944388565.1 uncultured Clostridia bacterium | reverse complement strand
GAAATCATCTTCTTAAAGAGTTAGCATAAAGTATACACTTTTTTTATAAATGTCCTTGACAAAGGGTACACTTTAAATTTTAATGCACTTCTATTTTTACTGATTTATAGTATTTCTATATAAAATTGTTAATATATTCTATTAAAAATAATGGTATATTTAAAATTTTATCATTCTTTGCTAAATTATTCATTGAAAATCTAATAGATATATCGTTGTCATTTTTTTCATTATATCTTGTAAGACTAATATTATTAGTAGATTTATTTGCTTTTACTTCAATAGGAATTACTTTATTTTTATATTGAATAACAAAATCAATTTCGTGTCTATCAAATGTAAAATAATTAGGTATATTTTCGTACATGCTACAAAGCGTTGTTAATACATAGTTTTCAGTAAAAGAGCCTTTGAATTCTTCAAATAATCTATCTCCTTCTATTATTATTTTACTATCTAGATTTGCCATTTTTCTGAGTAATCCTACATCATTTAAATAAATTTTAAATGAACTTAAATCATTATATGCTTTTAGTGGAAAACTAGTTTTTGTTACATTATATACTTTGTAAATAAGATTAGCATCATTTAACCAATTTAAAGCATCTTCATATTCTCTTGCTCTAGCTCCTTCTTTAATTGTTTGATACAAAAATTTTTTGTTTTCTTTTGCAAGTTGTGAAGGTATACTGTTCCATATTAAAGATATTTTATTTGCTTCTTTGTTGTTTGTATGCTTTGAAAAATCACTTTCATATGCCCTTAGAATATTTTCTTGGACACTATTTACCAACTCCATATTCTTTTCGTTGACCCACATTTTAACTGCTTCGGGCATTCCACCAATTATGAAATATGATTTTAATTTTTCATTTAACTGATTAAAAAATATATCTGGAATTGTTTCTATAGTATTTATACTTTTCATATAATTTACTAGATTTTCACAATCATCTGCGATTAAAAATTCACTAAATGCCATTGGGTACATATTTAAGAAATCTACTTTGCCAACAGGAAATGAAGTATGCGATAATTTTATTCCTAGTAAGCTTCCTGCACAAGCTAAATGATATTCATTTGCTTCTTCTTGAAAGTATTTAAGGCTATTTAATGCATTTGGGCATTCTTGAATTTCATCAAATATTATTAAAGTCTTTTCTGGTTTAATAGCTTTTCCATATATAAATGAGAGTTGTTCCAAAATTCTTTTTGGATCTTTAGTTATATTAAATAAGTTATATAAGTCTTCATTGTGATCGAAATTAAAGTATGCAACACCTTCATAATTTTCTTCTCCAAATTGTTTTAAAATATACGTTTTCCCTATTTGTCTTGCACCTTTTAGAATTAATGGCTTTCTATATTTACTTTCTTTCCATTTTATTAGTTCGCTTAATATAAATCTTTTCAATAAAATCATCTCCTATAATTAGTATATATAGTTCTATACTAATTATACGCCAAAAATCACATTTTTACAACGATTTTTAAAAAATAATCACACTTTTGCAAACAAATATACCAAAAATATCACATTTTTGCAAGTTATATTAATTTCTCTACATTCGCTATAGTATATAATGGTATATTAATAAATTTCTCTTCCTTCCTATAATTAGACATTGATGTTCTTATATTTTTAGTTGTTTTATATTTTTCTATGAATGTTTTTAAACTTTTGGCTTGCAAGTTTTCAAACGACTTTTACTGTATAGAATACATTTTTACGAAGGACTTTTTTAGAATCGTCATATTTATTGTACTATGTAAAGAAAGTAGACACGAAAAAATATTTTATATTTTTAAAAGTAGATAATTCTATAGTTTTGTTACTATAAATCTTATAAAAATATATCGGAAAATTTGTGTAAGTTTTCCGATATATTAAAGATTTTGACAATATCTCATTAAGAATATTACTTTTCGTAGACTTCTTTTAGCAGCAGTTTTTATTTCCATTGCAGCAACAAATTAATACAATTACTATTAATATAATAAATATGCAACTATTCCCTCCAAAGCAATCTAATATTCTAGATAATCCACCTTGATTATTATTACAACAATTAGAACAATCCATATAATTTAACCTCCTTAATAATTAAGTTAGAAAAAGTTATTATTAGAATTTGTAGTATGAATAGGAGAATTATAACATAAATACCAGTCTATACAATTATTATTGGCGGGCGTACTAAACATTTCTTCTGATGTTTTAGGTGAAGGTGTGATTACAGATGAACCAGGTATCCAATTTGCAGGTGTAGAAACAGATTCTTTATCAGTTAGTTGTAGTGCATCTAGTAATCTTAATATTTCACCAGTGTTTCTACCATTAGTCATTGGATATTGTAGTATGGCTCTTATTTTTTGCTCTGGATCTATAAAGAATACACTTCTTATGGTTTGTGTGTTACTAATATTTGGTGCTAACATACCATATTTTCTTGATATTTTCATATCTAAATCGGATATTATTGGGAAAGGAACTTTTATTCCTGTAGAATTATATATGTTTTTTATCCATGCTAAATGCGATGGTGTACTATCAATTGATAAACCTATTAACGAACAATTTCTTTTTTTTAATTCTGGTTCCATTTGTGAAAAAGCGATAAATTCAGTTGTACAAACAGGGGTAAAATCACCGTGGATGAGAAAATAATATCACCCATTTTCCAATATAATCACTTAATTTTATAGGACCTGCAGTTGTATTTGCATTAAATAGTGGTGCATCACTCCCTATATGAATAGAATAATTTTGATAATTTTCATTCATGATAATAAACCTCCTTTTATGTATATGTTATGATTATAAAAAAACTATGTTACAAAAAATAATAAGAAATGTTTTGTACAAGCAAATCACAACATATATGTAACAAATAAACATATAACAGTAACAAAGATGATTATAATTTTGTTATTATGTAAAATTTAAAAATTAAGTTTTTTACCTAAATTTCAGTAATTTTGTCAAAAAATATTTTTAAAAAAGTGTCTGAAACTTTGAAAAATGTATGTGAAATTTAAAATCTCTAAATACACAATCAAAACTCTTGTTTTTGCAAACTTTTTCAAAATGACAAATTTTTATGAACTATAATAGTTATCAGTGGTGATTACAATGGTAGAAAAGATGAGCGAATATATTATAGATAATTTTCTATATAAAGGAGAAAACATTTCTGGTGACGAAAGAGAAGTAATGAGCTTTGGTATAACTAGAATATTAGAAGATATTCCAAAATATACAGCAATCTTTTTTATAAGTTTATTTTTAAATATATTACCATTAGTAGGAATTGTACTATTAATCACTATAGTATATAAAACCTTTATAGGCGGTGCACATGCAAGATCAAATATAGTATGTTTCATATCATCAACTGTAATGTTTTTAGCTCCTGCTCTTATGGCTAAGTATATTGAATTTAATATAGTAGCAACATATGTTATGCATTTATTAGTATTAATAAGTTCTATATATGTAATATTAAGAATTGCTCCTGCTGATACAGAAGAGATTCCGATATTAAAGAAAAATAAGAGATTAAAGTTAAAAATAATGGGTGCAATATCATTTCTAATATTGTATACAGTATCAGTATTTATTATAAAGGATAAGATTGTATCAAATATAATATTACTTACAATATTATCAATTAACTTAGCTGCAACAAATACAGCATATAAATTATTTAAATGTAAACATAGTTATGAATCAGATGAATTCAAACCTTATTATAATACCTAGTATATAATTAGAGTAATATAATAAAAATATTATTCTAATTATATAAATAACAATCAATATATAAATTTTCATTTTTTTAAAAATCCAAAGTGATTTAGTTTTTATATTTTTTTTATGAAAAAAATAAATTGAAATGTTTACCAATAGCGTAATGGTACAATTTATATATTGATTAAAACAAAAGGAGGGAAGAAAGATATGAAAAAATTACTAAAGAAAGTTGTAGAATCTTATGCAAAGAACTCAACTAATAGTTGTTTATTTTGGTTACTACATCAACCAAAAGCACCAAAATGTTTAATAAAAAAATAAAGAATATTAAAGGGTTATAAATCAATTTGATTTTAAGAATAGTAGTTATATAACTAGTAAGAGAAAGAGTAAGTCTTTTAGTGTTTGTGGGACTTACAGAAAAAATTAATGTGAGCAGGGAAAATACAGAGCCGATATGAGGGCTCTGTATTTTATTGGTTATGAAAACCCTAGGTTTTACCTAGGGTTCAAAGAAAGCAGTAGCGTTGAGTAGACAAATCACTCCATTTCT
>CALXJG010000069.1 GCA_944388565.1 uncultured Clostridia bacterium | reverse complement strand
TCTTTGGGGGTAAGGGGGAATTATGCACTTTTTCTATTATTTTGGCTTTATTTTTATATTTATTTCTTTCAAACTATTTTCACCTTTCTAAACTTTTGACTATAATATATATTATTTCCAATATTTATCATATGATTACTTTACATTTTTCTTAAAATCTTTTTTGGATATACTATTTAACATACATATCCTTAATGATTATAATTATTATATCATTTATAGATAAAATTATCTATTATATTAGTACATAATTTAAAAAAATAAATATATCAAAAAACAGAAATGCTTAATACATTCCTGCTTGTATAACTTTATTTTTTCTTAAAGAATTCTTTTGTAACCCCGCATACAGGGCAAACAAAATCATCTGGTATTTCTTCTCCATAATATACATATCCACATATTGTACATACCCATGCTACTTTATCTTGCTCAGTATTTCTCTTTATAAGCGTATCTTTATTTTCACTATAATAACTATAAGACATTGGTTTTTCATTATTATACAATTTAGATTTAACAACTTTACCAATAAATACTGTGTGAGTATCTGCGTCTATTACATCTACTACCTCACAATACATATATGCTATACAATCTTTTATTATCTTTATACCATCTACATCAAGCATTTCAACTTTGTCAAATTTATTATAATCTCTAGATGAATGCATTCCAAATATTTCAATAACTCTTCCATCTATATTTTCACTTAATATTGAAATTGCAAATTTTCTGTTTTTCATTATCATCTCATTAGTGTAATTATTTTTATTTACTGCAATACTTATTAACGGTTCATCCGACATACTAACTTGACTTACTGTATCAATTATACATCCAGAGTTATTTGTTGTTAAAACATACATTCCTTGTGTTATTTTATCTGTTATTCTATTATCCATATCCTTCCCTACTTTCTATTTAATACTAAATTTTATTTAATTCTTCTTTTTATAGTATCATCACTTTTTACATTACCTATTAACAATGAAGAATTAACGTCATGAGCCATATAATTGTATTTTACCATTTTTTCATCGTAATTTGCATAGCAATACTTACAAAAATGTTTACATGAATTATATACTCCAATATCTACCATTTGTACACAGTTACATTTTCTTTCTTTCCTTGCAGTTAAGCTTTTAAAATTTGCCTTTCCTGTTAATTTATATGCAAGTTCATGTGAAAGACATTCACCTTTTTTAAATCCATATTCAACTAAGTTTCTATCTTCAAAACATGTTTGTACACTCATACCATTATTTTTAGCACTTTTACTAAAATTTGTACCAATCATTTTATAATCATCTTCTGTAAATCCTTTGTAATTTAATACTTTTTCATTTTTTCTTACATTTTTATAATCATCTATAAAAGAGACAATAAAATATTTAACATAACCGTTTAATATTGTACATAATTTATCAAATGCTTTTATATGATAATCTACTGTATATTTATCACTAATAAATATAGGGTCATATCTTATATATAAATTATCAATTCCAATAATTTTAGAAAGTTTTTTTATTGAATTTATAACATCTTTCTTATCTGGCACATTTAACTCTATATCCCTTTTATATGGAGTTAAAGTTACATGAAACAAAATAGGTTTAGCAATTTTTTGTATTTTATCAAGCATTGGAGTTGGATTTTTAGTACAAAATAAAATTGCATCAACATCTTCAAAATATATACGACTTATCATCTTTGGATTAAATGGATTTCTTACATCGACAAACCCTTCATTATATCTATTCATGAACCAATCCGAATAAAAAGCTACTATATCTGTTCTTCCACTAACATTTAATATCATAAATATTCCACCATATCTAACTAATTCTAAAATGTCCAACTATATCATTTTTTATAGTTAAAATATCTTCTTCATATCTTAATTGAAAAGGACTTGCATGATGAATAACAAAAGGTATTCCATTACTATTTCTACTGTCTGAAACTATACCAATATGCTTTCTAAATACAACGATATCCCCACCTTGCCACTCATCAATTTTTGATACATCAGTAGTCAGTGATATTGCATTATTTTCAAAATATACTTTTAAATTTTGTACTCTTCTAAAATCAATATTTTTATCTACCACTTCAATATCGTATTTTTCTCTATTATTTAGTATATCTTCATTTACTGATTCCATAAGATCATACCCAGCATTTAAAAGCCCATATGCTACAACATCTGTACATACTCCATATTCATCATTAGGATATCCTGTTTCATAATATTTACTTTTATATTTTGGCTTAGTTTTTATATATTCTCTTACACCAAGCAATATATCCGTTTGATCATCTATTCCATCATTATCTTTATCTATATTACTAATATAATCTTCAATGTTAAAATCTGAATTTTTATATTTTCTATGTGGAATAATATTAAAGTAATATAAAAAAGATATCAAAAATATAACAATTACAAGAAGCATTACAAAGATTATTTTCTTTTTCATATATATCACCTAATCACTAATAGTAATATTTTTTATAACTCTACAAGGATTACCAACAGCAACAACTCCAGATGGTATATCTTTTGTAACAACACTTCCAGCTCCAATAACAGTGTTATCACCTATTTTAACACCTGGTAAAACTACAACATTGCCTCCAAACCAAACATTATTTCCAACTATAATTGGATTTGCATATTCTAAGTCTTTATTTCTAGTAGGATAGTCTAAAGGATGTGATGCTGTATAAAATCCACAATTAGGTCCAATAAAAACATTATCTCCAAATTTTACTTTATTTGCATCTAATATTAATAAATTGTGATTTGCATAAAAATTATCCCCAATTTCTATGTTATATCCATAATCACACATAAAAGGCTGTTCTATATGAAGTTTCTCCTTTGTTTTGCCTAATAATTTCTTTAATAATATTATTCTTTTTTCTATTTCATTTGGATTTAAATTATTGTATTCATAACAAATACTTTTGGCTGCTTGTCTTTCACTAATAAGTTCTTTATCATTATTTGCATCATATATCTCTTGTAATAACATTTTTTCTTTTTCTGCCATATATACCTCTCTTTTTATTCCATATCCACTTTTATTTTTTCTTCTCTATTTACAAATATTGAAAGTGAATTTATACCTAATGTACTATTATCAAATTCATTTTTATAATCATATTCAAAAGACATAACATACTCTTGCATTTCAGTCACAACGTTACATGAAAAGCGATATGTTTTTCTTTGATTTCCACTATCAAAATGGTCGCTAACACCATTTAACCTACATGTATAACTTAAAATATTTTCTTTTGCTATATTTTTTAGATAATTTATCATTTCTTCAATATTTTCATTTTCTACAAGTTTTTTTGAAAATAATTCAGTAATCTTTTGAGTATCTTCTGTTTTAATAGTGCTTATAGTTTTTTTACATATTAATTCTACCTTTTTATCATCACTTATAAATAACTGAACAATAGGTGATGTAAGACTTACTTTATCTTCTTGAAGTTTTGAGAAAAAATTGTTTAAAAGTATCGCAAAAACAATCATTAATATAACTGCAAGACTTACAATGCTTGAAACAACTATAATTATTACTTTAACAGCTTTATTCATATACTCACTCCTAATATTCATTTGTTATTTTTTTAATTCTTGATGTATATATAAATATTGGTTTTAAAAATCCAAAAGTTATGATAGTAAATATAGTAAATATTTCAGGAGTTTTATATACTTTTTTGTAAAGTTTATTCATAACTAGCATATCTATTACAAAGTACAAAATTGTAAATACTAAGAACGAATAAAATAATATACTATTTTCTATAAAAATAACTAATACAAATAAAAGTATATTTATTACTGTTAATATTGTATATATAATAGAAAATTCTTTCTTTAAACAAAATTTACCAAGAATATAATGTGATAAACCAGGTACCCATGAAATATACCTATATTTATATCCTTCTTTTTTTGCTATATTAAGTAATCCAAAACTTTGAAATATATAAAGTGTAAATTTTACAATAGCTAAAATTACTAAAAAACAAATTATAAAGAAAAGTATTGATAAAAATATTGGTAAACTAAAGATAGCAAAAGCCATACATAATCACTCCTATTTATCATTATATTAACATATTTTTAATTAAAAAGCAATTATTTACTAAATTGGAACAAAAGTAATAAAATAAATTTTATTACTCTCTCAGTTTATTTTGAGAGTTTTTAAAGATGTTGTATTTAAGTTTCCACCTATCTCTAGGCCACCCTTTTCTTTAACGGCCTTTGTTCTCGACCAT
>CALXJG010000068.1 GCA_944388565.1 uncultured Clostridia bacterium | reverse complement strand
GAATTTTAAATCCATCTCAATTCTAGCAATTTTAATCAATTTTAGGATTTTGCACCCCAACTATTGACAAAGAGCCTCTTTTTTATATATTTAAAATTCATCTATAAATATCTGTGTTACATTACTTACTATATTTGATAATGAAATTGAAATAACCTCTTCTTCTCCAGCCTTTAAATCATCTATATAAAATACTTCCATAGCATCATTTAATGGTACTGAACCTATAACGCTAATTTGATATTTTCTAGATACTGTAATATCTGTATCAGTATTATTTTTAGCTTTTATATATAAAACTTGAGCATCTTTTGATGTTTTGTAATAAAAGTCTGAAAAAACAACTCCATTTTTATCTATATTATCAATATTTACTGAAACATTATCATAATTATCTATATTATCATAAGTTACATTATTTTGATTATCATTTTTCTTATTAAGAAAAGCAAAGAAAATAACTATAGATACTACAAATACTAATACGATAATTCCTAATATAACTAAATATCCTTTAGATTTTTTATTTTTTTCTTTTCTTTGTGGTTTCACTTAAATCACCCTTTTTATAAATATATTTTAGTATGGACACCATAGATACCATGTCTCTCCTGTTTCATATTCAAGATCTCTAAATATCAACCTACCACAATGTATACACTGTGCATAATAACCATTTGTATCAGTAGATGCCCAGTGCCAATGCCCAGCTGAACATTCCCAATCATCAGTAAAGTGATATGGTCTTATTCTATAGTTTAGATATTCTGCACTGTCTGAACCTCTTGATGTACCAAATTCGTGAGTTACACAAGCATTAGGATCAGTAGTTACAGATATAGTATTTGATGATACCCTTGTAAGACCAACACCATTATATGCTGTAACTCTAATCTTGTAAGTTGTTCCAGGATTAAGTCCACTAAACTTATAGCTTGTTGATGTTGTCTCTGCTTTTGTTCCCCCAACAATCTCATATACATATTTAGAAATTCCAGTTTCTGGATCTGAGCTTGATGCAGATATTGTAATAGATGTTTTATCATGTGATGGCGAACTACATGAAAAAGCAACAGGAGGTGTCTTATCTATTCTAATAGTAAATGCATTAGAAGCTGGACTTACATTTCCTGCATAGTCTACTGCTCTAATATAATATGTCTGATTACCACTAGAAATTAAATATGTTAAATTATTACCACTTTTTGAAGGTGACCATCCACTTGGAATTTCATACCAAGATGAACCATTATTTGAATATTGATATCTACTAACCCCAACATTATCACTTGATGTTACACTATTAAATACATTACTTGAAGTCCATGTACCACTAGGGTAAATAGAACCAGAAGAATTGTTATATCTTAATGTAACTGATGGTCTTGCAGGTGCAGATGTATCGGCTGGTACTGTAGCTGTTAACGAAACAATATAACTTCCATTTATATATACTTCAGATCTATATAACCCACTTTCATAATTGTGTTCTGATATATTAACCCTATATCTAAATGTTCCATTTCCCAAATTAGATGCTAGATAATAACTAGTCCATGGACTTTTAAGATCATCTTGACCATTCCTATCTGTCCATGTAGGTACTCTTACATTTGTACTTCCACTATTTGTATATATATATACATCATATCCTGTTACAGATACGTTTCTTACTTCAGCTACATTACTAATAGCATAATTAGTACTAGATTGAGCGGTATTTCCAACATTATCTGTTACAACAACTTTAAAGTTGTAATTAACAAGTGGTGTTAAACCAGTGTAATTATAGCTTGCAGAAGTAGAAGAAGTAGTTACCGTACTTTTTAAGCTATTATTAAGATAAAACTGATATGTCCTTATTCCACTATGTGCATCTGATGCATTTGCAGTAAATGTTACATTATTAACTCCGTTAGAAGTTCTACCAAAACTTGAAATTACTGGAGCTGTATTATCTAAATAAAATACATTTGATCTTGTTATAGTAGTATTACCAGCCAAGTCTTTAGCTAGTACCCATAAATACCAGTTGTTACCTGATGAATCACTTTTTGTTATAGTTTGTCCACTAGTAAATCTATTTCCACTTGGGAAACTTGATTCAGCAGGTGCACTAGTGCTTTGTGTCCATAAATATCTTACCATATCAGAGTTTATGCTATAATTATCATTAACAGTAACTCTTGAACTTTGTGACCTGCTATAAGAAGAGTTCCCATTTGGTGAAAAGCTAACAGCTGGTGCTGTATTATCAATAATATATTTTCCAGATACAGCTGTAGTATAATTTCCTGCTAAATCTTTTACTCTTACATGTAAATATATAGTTTCAGATGTACCAGATCTTGTTACGTATGAATTATTTGATACAACTGCTGCATTATTCCAAGCTGAATCATTAGTTCCCATTTTACTTGAACTAGTACTCCATAGATATTTTACTTCTTCAATACCACTCATACCATAATCTGATGTTGCATTTGCATCTTGTGCTGAAATATTTACGCTTACAGACTTTACATTAAGCTGTGTACTTGGTGAAATAGCAATACTATTTGGTGCTAGTTTATCTATTATTACAATAGGTATTTGTTTTTCAGGCCCTACTTGATTTGTAATATCAATATATCTAACATATACTGTTTTGTTAGTTCTTATTGCAGTTGTATAGTCTATTGCTTGACCAATTTCTGAAACAGAACTCCATATTTTGTTTCCACTTGAATCTACAGAGTCACTATATTGTGCAAATAATCCTTTATATGCTGGATATGTAACTTTTAAAGTAACATCTTGATTTGTCCATGTATCTGGATTAAGAGTATGTGTAATAACAGCATTTGCATCTGGTATCATAGGAAGAGTTTCTGTTCTTGTAAATGTAACTGAATTGTTAGCAACATCAGTTACTACTACTTTTACCTCATGCATACTTCCTTGAATTAAATTGTTAAATGTATAATTAGGTAATGTACTTGTACTCTTTAAATCTCCATCTAGATAATAGTCAAAACTCTTAATTCCACTTAAATTATCAGCCGCATCAGCTATATTTACAGCAATAGAGTTTGTATTAATGTCAGTTACTAAATTACCAGTTGGTGCGTCCTTATCAATTTTAATTGAATATTCTGCTATTTTATTATTTGTACCATCTGTAGTTATAAGGGTAAGATTTGATTCTCCCTGTTTTTCTAATGTAGTTGGCGTCGTTGTACCAAGTTCAACTTTATTAGCTCCCGTAACGCTATAACTTGTAGAACCAGTTGATGAAGGAACAGCGTTTACCCATACGCTTTCATTTGTCCATGTACCTATTTCATAATCTGGTCCAGTACTAGAACCAAGCTTAGCTTCTAAGGTACCAATTATTAACTCTTTTGTTCTTACTGTTACAGGTAAAGATTCAACCCTGTTTTCATTTACGTCAACTAATTCAACTTTTACTTTAAAATCAGTATTATCTTTTAGTCTACCAATAACATATGGTGTTTCTGCTTCTGCATACTTACTCCAATTTACACCATCTTGACTAAGGAAATAATTATATTCATCTATTTGTGATAGTGTATCTTGTGGCGTTACTTCTACTTTTATTGTACAAGTTGTAGATGAGTACAATATACCTTCAATTTCTGGCTCTATATTTTTATCAGTAACTATAATTCCCATTTCTTCTGCAATTTCTTTTACATGCTCATCGTCACCTCTATATATAACTCCATCTTTTGTAGCATCAAATCCTTGATCTTTATACTCATCAGAAATTACACCTTGGAAATCGCTATCATTTATCTTAGAATCATCGCCTGCTTTTTGAAATAATAAATCTTTATATTTTTCATTTTGCATGTCTAACATAGTTTGCATATCATTTTTTAAATTAACATCTTTAGCATTTTGAATAGGACTTTTTCTAAAGACAAAAACTATTACAGTTGTTGCTAATATAAGCATTATAACAACAATTATTATTAAAAGAACTAAACTAATCGCCTTCCTATTTTCTAATCTATTTTTCATCTGTTATCACCTAATTTTCAAAAAATTCATATAAAATAATTATATCATTATTTAAAAATATTTCAACATAAGTATTTTGTATATTTCTGATAGTTTTTTTAAAAAATCTCGTTTCAAGAATTTTATGTATTCATCATTACTATTTTTCATTAAAAATAACGTATTACCTAAAGGAGGAATCTAAAAAAATACTAAAATTTCACTTTTATTACTTTTTTGTAAAAAAAATGTTACATTTTATAATGTAACTTAAAAGACTCTTTGTCAATAGTTGGGGTGCGGATAACAGAAAAGTTATCTGCATCTCACTTTTTATGAGCATTTTAAA
>CALXJG010000067.1 GCA_944388565.1 uncultured Clostridia bacterium | reverse complement strand
AATATGCTTCGAACTCAAGGTTTTCATTCCTATGTGTGCCTTTGAGCGAAGCGAGAAAGGAATGAAATTTAATATGAGAAATAAAAATAGATTTTTATTTATTTTTATTACTATGATTATATTGGCAATTATATTAGCTGGAGTACTTTACTTAGAATGGAAAAGTACAATTGCAAAAGAAGAAATTGTAAAAAACTTTGATACTTTAAGAGGATATAAGGTATTTCAGCTTTCATCTGGGACTGATAAGATAAAAAAAATAATGTTTTTTATAACTAATTCAAAGGACATAGTTGTAGATACTAGAATTGTGGAAACAGGCTATGAAAATGACGAGATAGAAGACAGATATAATGAATTAAATAGTTTTTTAATGTTAGTATATAATGTAGAAAAAAATGAAGATTATATCATATATAATGATAATATATATAATAGTAAGTCTGTACATGATATTATAAAAGAAAATAAAAAAGATGATCCAAATTTAATAGTAAGAGAATTTTAGTAAAGTAAGCACAAAATTGTGTTTACTTTTTTTATGGGCTGCAAAATAATTCTGTCTATTTTTGTCGAAAAAAAGAGACGGAAAATCAACCTTATTGTAAAATTTTGATATATTTTGTATAATTATATTTAAATAATAAAGGGGGTTTGGGGTTTGAAAAAGAAGGTCTTAATATTAATTAATATTATACTTGCAATAATTGCAGCTATAGAACTATGTTTGGTTATATTAATTTTAGTAAATAATACACCTACTGGAAATGGTTTAACGACAGAAAATACTATTAAACGTAATTATGAGGTATCGCAAATATCAGCAAAGCAAAATGATTTATCATATGAAATTTTAGTAATATCTAATATAGATGATAAAGTTATTGATACTAGAGTCACATTAAAAGGTGATAATGGTGATACATTAAATTCTAAATATAATGAGATAATAAATGAAACTAGTATATATAACGTTAGTAAAGACTTAGATTGTATAAAATACAATACGACTATTAATAATGGTAAAGAAATTTCAGAAGTATTAAATGAATATAGCAATTTGAATTTTGGAGAAGTAACAATAAAATAGATTTAAATAAGAAGGGTGAAATGATATGGAAAATGATAGAAAGATATTATATACTTTGGTGATTTTGATTGCGTTAGTATCAGTTTTAAGTGTAGTACTTTATATAAATTTTAATAAAAATACGTTTTCAGAAGAAAATACTAATGATTTTTCTAAACAAATGGGATATAGTGTAGTAAAGGTAATAAATAAAAACGACGAGTTTTTAAGAGAAGAATTTTTTATAGTATCAGAAACTGGAATGGTTTTGGATACAAGGATTATTGAAACATGGAATGATATAGTGGCTTTTAATGAAAAATTTGCTAATTTTACTACATTCCCACTTATGTATAACACTCAAAAAAATATTGATGGTTTTGCATATAATACTACTATTAGTAATGGTAAAAATATAAACGAAATAATATCAATAAAAGAAAAAGATGTTAATAACGAAATTATAAAATATTAATAAAAAAACAAGCCTAGTAAAAAATGTACTGAACCCAAAAAATTGGACATTTTTTGGTCAGGTATTAGACAGCTTGGGAATGAACTCTGTATTGTACAGGGCTCATTCCTTTTAATTTGCCCTTTATCCTTTTATTATTATAATAATCTATATATTCTATTATATCTTTTTCTAGTTCTTCTATTGTTTTATATTCTTTCATATAAAATAATTCTGATTTTAGTAATCCAAAGAAATTTTCTGCTAATGAATTATCTAAACAATTTCCTTTTCTAGACATACTTTGTCTTATTCCTTTTTCTTTTAATAATGCTTGATATTGCTTCATTTGATATTGCCATCCTTGATCTGAATGTAGTATTAAATTTGTATTATCTGGTATTTTGTTAAATGCTTTTTCTAACATGTCAACTACTTGTGCAAATACTGGATTTCTTGATAAATTAAAGCTAATTACTTCTCCATTAAATAAATCTACTATTGGTGACAGATAAAGTTTTTCATTATGTACTTTAAATTCTGTTACATCTGTAACCCATTTTTGATTTGGTTCTTCTGCTTCAAACTCTCTATTTAGTAAATTATTACAAATTTTTCTACAAAATAAAACTTATTTCGACAATAATAGACTTTAAAAATAGGGTTATATATTTTAAATTTTGAATAATTAAAAATTAAAATATATTGTAAAAAAACAAAACTAATGGTATAATCATATAATATATAGCTTAGGAGAGTTTTATATGAAATTTATACAAAAAAATAAAATGGAATTATGTGATACACCAGTTGCAGATCTTTTTATATTAAATAATATGGTCAGTTTAGAGGCTATAGATATTAAGTTATATTTATATATGCTTTATTTGTCAAAAAATGGTACTGAGATTGATAAGACAAATATAGCAAAAAAATTATGTGTAACAGAACAAGAAATAAATTTTGCACTTGATAGATTGCAAGCAGAAGAATTAATAATAAAGAGTTCACAGGGTTTTATTATTACTGATTTAAAAGAAATGGAAGTAAATAAAACATATATACCTAAATTAGAACCTAAGATTAATAGAGTTCAATCTGAATTGGAAAGAAAAAGAATTGCAGCTGCTGAAGCAATTAATGAGTCTTTTTTTCAAGGAATCATGTCACTAGGCTGGTACACAGATATTGGTACTTTATTTAAAAATTATAATTTTTCTGAAGAGGTAATGATAGCATTATTTCACTACTGTCAAGAAAGAAACGCATTAAATAAAAAGTATGTCTATGCTGTTGCTGAAAACTGGTATAATGGCGGAGTAAAAACTTTTGAACAATTAGAAGAGTTTTTAGAAAGTTATGAGTGCTTGCAAAAGATAAAACAAAAAATTGTAAAAGCATTAAGGTTAAATAGAAATATAACTAAATATGAAGAGCAATATATAAATACTTGGGTAAAAGAGTACAATTATGATTTTGCAATGATAGAAGAAGCATTAAAAAGAACAGTCACAATTGCTAATCCAACTATAAGCTATATAAATGGAATTTTGAGTAACTGGCATAAAAAAGGATATAAAAACGTAAAAGATTTAGATAATGCAACCAAAGCTGCTGAAGAAAGTAGCAAGCAATATGTGAAAAATACTGTAAAGGAAAAAAATAAATTTCAAAATTACGAGCAAAGAAATTATACGGATTTAGAATCCTTTTATGATAATGTATAATTCGGAGGGAGCGTTTTATGGATAGTGATGCATATTTAAAAATAAAAAAAGAATATGATATCAAAAGAGAAAAGGCATTAGCAGATGCAAAGGCAAGAAGAGAAGCTATTTATTTGAAATATCCAAAACTTGGTGAATTAGAGAATGAAAAGAATATGTTAGCTATAAAAATAACCCAAAATATATTACGCTTAGATGAATTAAATAGACAAATAGAACAAGATAATATGCAACTTAAATTAGAAAATATCGATAAAAAAATTGAAAAAGAATTAAAATCAATTGGAATAGATAAAGAAGAGCTTGAACCAAATTATGAATGTAAAAATTGTAATGATACCGGTGTGATAAATAATAATGGAACTACAGAATACTGTCATTGCTTTTTACAAAAAGTAATTAATGAAACATATAAACAGACCAATATATCAAAAATAGATGAAGAAAATTTCGACACTTTTGATTTGGGATTTTATTCAAATAATGTTGATTATGAAAAGTATGGTATTAAAAAATCTCCAAGACAAAATATTGAAAGCATAAAAAAAATTGCACTTGATTTTGTTGATAATGTGGATAATCCTTCTCAAAAAAATTTACTATTTGTGGGAAATACAGGACTTGGAAAAACATTCTTAGCAAATGCGATTGCAAAAAAAATGCTAGATAATGCTAAATCAGTTATTTATCAAACAGCTCCGATTTTTATGGATAAGATAATGGAGTTTAAGTTTTCACAAGGCGCGGATAAATCACAATATTATAAAATATTTGATGTGGATTTATTAATAATAGATGATCTTGGAACTGAGACTATGACAAATAATAAATATACTGAATTATTTAATATAATAAATACCAGATTGTTAAATAATAAAAAAATATTAATATCAACAAATTTAACTTTAAATGAACTATATGAAAGATATGATGAAAGAGTTATATCAAGACTTATAGGTGAATTTAGAATTTGTAAATTTGTTGGTGATGATATAAGATTAAAGAAAAAAAGACTTAATATATAATATGTAATACTGGGCTCTTTGTCAATAGTTGGGGTGCAAAATCCTAAAATTGATTAAAATTGCTAGAATTGAGATGGATTTAAAATTCA
>CALXJG010000066.1 GCA_944388565.1 uncultured Clostridia bacterium | reverse complement strand
TGACCAAACTTATTAATAATAAAAAAGATAAATTATCTCAGATTCAGTTGCAAATATGTAGTGAATTGTAGTATAATGTAAATGCGTTAATAATAAGGGGAGATTTTGATGAGAAATGGCGACTTAAATAGAATAAACTCTACAGAAGGCGACAACAAAAGTAATAAACCTGGCAGAGCAAAAAGTACTACTAAGCAAAAAATATGGCTTGTAATTTGGATTATAATATTTTTATTCATATGTTTTGAAGTATTAAAACTTGTAAATTATACCCTAGGAAAAGAAGAAAAAGAAAATATGTGGTTATATAATTCTGTAGATAGTGTAGTACAGAAGGTTATAAAAAAGAAAAAAGGAAGCGTTGAGGAAAAAACACTAACTTTAGCTGCACTGGGTGATGTATATTTAACACCTAATATGTTAAATGGTGCAAAAACTTCAGATGGTTATGATTTTTCAACTGGAACAGAGTCAGTAAAAGAAGTTTTATCTAAATATGATCTTGTTACTGCAAGTTTAAGTACGCCAGTTGCCGGTAAATCTTTAGGTTATTCTACAGTAAAAGAATATAATGCTCCAAATGAGATATTAACATTCCTTAAAGATTTAAATGTAAGTGTACTTGCTACAGCAACAACAAATGCTATGGATAAAAGTATAACAGGAATAAATAACACAATTGATAATATAAAAGAAGTTGAGCTTGAACAAACAGGACTTGGTTCTGCTGAAAGGTCAAAACCAGTAATTGTTACAAAAAATGATATTAAAGTAGGAATATTATCTTATGCAACAAGCTCATCAGTAAAAATAGCAAAAGGAAATGAAAGTTATCTTAATTTGCTTGATGATGATAATATAAAAGAGGATATGGAATATTTAAAAAGCAATAATGTAGACTTTATAGTTTCATATTTAAATACACCAAATACAGATCCAGAAATAATTGTAGCAGAACAAAAGGAAAGTGTTGAAAAATTAATACAAGCAGGTGTTGATGTAATACTTTGTACAGGTGTAAGTGGAGTACAAGAAGATTATGAAGAAGAAATTACATTAGAAGATGGCACAAAAAACCATGTATATGCTATATATGGAATGGGCGAATTTATGGGAGGTAATACAACTGATGCATCTAAAGCATCAATAATAGCAGATATTGAGTTTACAAAAACTATTACAAAGGATAAAGATGGTAATGTTACAAAAACTCAAAGTGATATGAAAATAAAAACTCCTATTGCATTATGGACAAGTGTAGACAAAAATTATAGTAGTAATATATATGTTATGAGTGATGAAATAGAAAAATATAATAATAGTAATTCAAATTTAACTGCAAAAGAATATAGTGTTATGAAAGAATATTATGATAGTATATTAAAAATGTTTGAATAAAATAAAAAAATAGTAAATGTAATTTTGATATTTGCATTTACTATTTTTTATAGTATAATATAAAAAAAGAAAGGTGATTAATTATGAATTTTTATGATAAAATACATGAACTTACAAGATGTTTAAAAGAAACAAATGAATATAAAGAGTATATAAGTTTAAAGAACTCTTTAAAAGAAGATGAAAAAGCATATAATTTGATAAAGGAATTTAAAAATAAGCAAAATGAACTTCAATTAAATTATTTAAATGGAAAAGAAATGAGTAAGGATGAAGAACAAGAAATGCAAAATATGTACTCATTAATTATTCAAAATGAAAAATCTAGAAAGTTATTTGAAAATGAAATGAAAATTAATGTAATGCTAGCTGATCTACAAAAAATTATTGGTGATAGCTTAAAGGAGTTTGTTGAATTTTAATGAGAAAACAAGTAGATAAGAGAGTAGTAGATATCATTAATAAAGTGCCAGATAATTATACTTTAGCCAATGAAATATTAAAAAAACTAAAAAATAATAGTACAAAGGTAAAATTGGATAATGATATAAAAAATAGCTATTATGTATTTGTTAATGATACTATATACCTTGCTAGTAACAAGAAAGCAAATGAAGATTATTCAAGATTATGCTTAATTGCACATGAATGTTGGCATTCTATACAATCTAAATTAATACAAAAAATAAATTTTATACTCTCAAATATAGAACTAGTTTTATTTATAATTTGTGCAGTAATATTGCTATTAAAATTAAATTATATTATTATCCCAATAATTTATACTTTAGTAGTATTACTATCACTTTTAATAAGATTTGTGTTAGAATTTGGTGCTATTAAAAATTCAGTCTTTGTGTCTAAAGATTATATAAGTGAAAAATTTGATAATACAAGTGCCAATTTAGTAGCATCAGAGTTTAAGAAGAATATAAAAAAGCTATTACCTTTTTTTATATTATCATTATCTGCATCAAGGTTTTGTAGAATTGCTTTGATTTGGATTATATATGTATATATTAAATAAAATAGAGATTATTTATGTTAATCTCTATTTTGCATTATATATGGATAAAATACATATAAATGTATAAGGTGATAGTATGAAGTTAACTATTTTAAACAAACGTATAGGATTTGTTTGCATATTTGTTTGCATTTCAGTATTAATGTATGGTATAATTGGTATAGTAAATAAGAATAATAAGTCATTACAGGTAAATTCTACCCCTATAACAAATAAAACAATAGTAATAGATGCAGGCCATGGTAAGCCTGACGAAGGGGCGATTGGATTTAACAGTACAAGTGAGCAAGCGATTAATTTAAGTATTGCTTTAAAACTTCAAAAATTAATAGAACAAAGTGGTGCAAAAGTATTACTTACTAGAAGTGATGAAAATGGAATTTATTCTACAGATAGTAAAAGTATAAGAAATAAAAAAATAAGTGATACAAAAAATAGAGTAAAAATAGGAAATGAAAATGATTGTGATGTTTTTGTATCAATTCACCTTAATAAATTTCCTTCATCAAGTTCATATAGTGGATGGCAAACTTTTTATCAAAAAAACAATGATAAGAGTAAAAGAATTGCTGAATTAATACAAGAGAATCTTAATAAAAATATAGATATAAAAAATGATAGAAGTTCTTTACCTATTACAGGTATTTATATTATGGATAACTTAAAAATTCCGGCTGTCATAGTAGAATGTGGTTTTTTATCAAATCCAGAAGAAACAAATAGATTAAAGGAAGATGATTATCAAAACAAACTTGTTTGGGGTATATATATTGGTTTACAAAATTATTTTTTAGAGGGAGAGACTAATGAATAAATTTATGAAAGAGGCTTTAAAAGAGGCTAAAAAGGCATATGATAAACTAGAAGTACCAGTTGGTGCAGTTATAGTAAAAGACGATAAAATTATTTCTAGGGCACATAATTTAAGAGAATTAAAGTGTAACTGCTTGGCTCATGCTGAAATTATATGTATAAATAAAGCATGTAAAAAGCTTAAAGCTTGGAGATTAGAAGGATGCGATATATATGTAACTCTAGAGCCTTGTGCAATGTGTGCAGGTGCTATTATGCAGTCTAGAATAAATACTGTATATATTGGTGCAAAGGATAAAAAAAATGGTTGCGTTGGTTCTATATGTAATTTATTAAAAGAAAATACTACTGCAACTACAAATTATGAATATTTAGAATATGATGAATGCTCATCTATATTAACAAATTTTTTTAAGGAATTAAGGAATAAAAAAAGGAACTCTGTTTAAGAGTTCTTAAATTCATTTTCTACTTCTTTGCAAAAATCAATTATAGCTTTCTGATTTTCAATAGAAAGATTTTTTAAAAATTTAATAATACCACTTTCAGAATCGTATGTACTTATTTGAAAAAATTCATCTAAGCTTAATTTGAATATAGTACATACTTTAAAAATTAGCGTAATAGAACAAGTATATTTACAATTTTCAATTCTAGAAATATGTTCTACTGAAACATCTAATATTTCAGCTAACTTTTCTTGAGTTAAATTGTTATTCTTACGAATTTTGATAATAGAATTAGAAATTACTTTTCTAATTTCACTTTCGTTTTTAAAGTATGATAAATAATTCATAATATAATCCTTTCATATGTATATAATAATATTATCAACAATTATATTATTATAATACATTATTTTAATGCTAAATTACATGACTTATTATACTTGTAAAACACAAATAGTAGTTCGATAGGAGGGCAACATGAAAAAGAATAGTAACTTTAATTATTATAGTAATGTTTTAAAAGTTACAAACGATAATTTTGAAAAATATAATTTATCTAGATATATAAAAATTTCGGGAATTTGACAGTTAATTAAATAAAAGATTGATATAAGCATTGGAAATGCTTAATTTTTTTGTCAAATTTTTCTTTTTTCTCTTGCGTACTTGTCGTACTTGTGATACAATATGAAAAAACGGAGGAAAAAGATGAGATTAAAAATTACTAAAACTAATTCTGATACTAATTACTATGTAATTAAAGATAT
>CALXJG010000065.1 GCA_944388565.1 uncultured Clostridia bacterium | reverse complement strand
AATATATTTATAATTAAGTCTTTAAATATAAATACTAGGATTCCTATTATAAATCCAAATATTACGTTAAACCATAAGTATTGCCACTCATCTTTTCTTATTGTTCTATATGTATATATACCTATTTCTCCAATAGATTTAAATATTGAATCTAATAGTAAAAAACTACCTGTTACGACTATAGCATCAATGCTAATCAGGTTATTAAAAGCTGAATCAACATTATCTGCAATACTCATAAATATAAAGCTTATTAGTATTGATATAAATTCTTTCATTATAATTTCACCTTTTTTATTTCATTTTTAGTACAACTATATTTTTAATTATAAATACATTTTATAATAATTCAATGTGATCTTCATCATTTAACAATGGTGAATTTATAACTCTATATTTTTTATTATTATCAAATATATATTTTAATTTTTCAAAATTTTTATCTGGCTCTAGCATTAAAGTAGCTAATTCATCTAGTTGCATTAGTTCTTCTTCTGATAAGTTGTTAAACTTTTCATCATTACTTATAAATACAGGAAAAAATAAATAGCTTATTTCATCATTCATCAAAGCATGAAAGTCATAAAATAGACTTCTTGCCAACATTGGAAGTCCTTCAACCTTAGAACCATGCCTGAAGGATTTAATATTTTTTTTGCCTTTTCTAACATCTAACCATACTTTCGCAACATAATCAAATTTTTCATTTGGCATATCATAATATTCATAATCAGTATCTAAATTATTTATTCTATTTGTATCTAAATTAATCCATCTTTTTTCATTATAATTATAAAATTGTACAATCCAATGATCGCCAGATACTTGCTCATTGTATCTATTGTTTATTATAGAAAAACCAGCTCTACATCTTGTAGGAATGTTTTTCGCCTTTAAAATAGATGCCATTAATATAGAAACATATCTACATGTTACTACTATTTTATTTTCAATTTTTCTATCTGGTATTATGCCTCTATTATCTAATCTAAACAATTCTGCCATCATAGATGGAGCAGTTAATAAAATATCATCTTCACATCTATATCTATACCAAGGATACTCTTTTGCAATGCTTGTTTTTCTGTAATAGCTTCTAATTAACGTTCCCCTATGAATTATTTGAATATTTACCAATCTAGCTAGTTCGTAAATATTATTAGTTAATCCTATAAAATAATCTTTATAAGGTCCATAATTTGTGTATATACTTGTATTTTTATAAAACTCTAATATTTTCTCCATAATTTACTCCAACTTCTTTATATTTAATCATGCAAGTTATAATAATTGTTGCTTATTTTTAATTCTCCTATTTTTGCATGAATCCAGAAATGCTCTAAATATGTTATTCATATTTTCATCCTTTTTGTACAAACTTTCAGGATGAAATCTAACACCAATATAGAACTTTTTATCAGGTGCTTCTATAACATCTGAATATCCATCTTCACAAAATGCTACTTTATTTAATTTTGGACAATCTTTAATAGAATTTTTATGTCTTGAGTTAACCATCATCTCTTCTTTTGGTACTATATAATAAAATTTTGAATCTTTATTAATTATTATTTTATGTACATATTCATCGGAATTTCTATCATGCTTATTAGGATTACTTATTTTAAAGGTTGTTCCTCCTAAGCCTCTTGCTATACCATTTTGCCCTGCACATATTCCTAGTATTGGAATGTCATTATCATAACAATATTTTGCAATCCAGTTTTCATAAGCTTCACACGTTGTTCCTCCTTGTAAAATAATGCCGTCACATAGATTTAGTTGTGAGATGATGTCTAGCTTTCTTATTTTATCTACATATTTTTTCCAATCATTACCTGCATACAAGATTTCGTCATTTGGTGATAATATTCCAATTGCAATTCCTCCATTATCAAATATTGCTTGTTTTACTTCATCTCGAATTAAAGAATTGATTCTAGATTGATTTATATTTGTATGTTTTGCTACTATACCTACTATTACTTTTTTGTTCTTTTCATTCATAAATATTCTTACTCCCAATTTTATTAAATAAATATTTTTAAGTTATGTCTTCCCCATATAGATTTAAGGTAAACCTTCCTTTTATTGCTTATAAAATCACTTAACTGTTGTATTATTATAAATTTTAAAAGTGCAAAACTACTCATAAACTACTTTAAAATCTTTTATACAAATAATACCGAATTGTGCCTGGCGGGCAATCTTTGAATTCACCCCATACAATATATCCTAATGCTCCTCCAACAACTTGGTTACCATTATAAATAATAAAATCACCATTAATTTTATTATTATGAGCATAAGATGAATTTTCTTTTATATATTTACAGTTTTGTTGGTTATATTTATGTAAGTTAAATTTAACATATCATTCAACATCTTTTTTGTCATCTAACAGAATTTTTGAATTACTCATAATCTCCACCCTCTTAATTATTAATTCATTGCAGCTAAAATTTTATATTCTTTAATTCTACTAAACATGCTTCTATTTAGATTATGTAGAATGTTTTAATTTTTATTATTTATATTTCTTATAATACTTGGTTCAACTTTATATCTTCTTTTCTCATCCATTAAACCATTTATTTCTTGTTGAACATCTGTTAACTGAGTATAACAATAACCCGATATATATGGTATTTTTTTTATTGCATTTGTAAGTTTAGTAAATCTTTCTATAAGTTCCTTTTTATCCTTTACTTGTTTACCATATCCCCATCCTTCTTTTGAATTAATTGCAATACCACAATATTCACTAATTATAACTGGTTGTCCTTCATATTTATATCCTTTAGCAAATAATTTATGCTTTCCATTATATTCTCTTAAATTATTTAATATTTTCATATCTTTATATGTATATTCTTGATAAAGTAATTCATCTTCTTGTTTATAATCATGTATTGTGATAATGTCTGATATAGTGTGTTCCCATCCATCATTTGAAATAACAGGTCTAGTATTATCCATCGATTTAGTTAAATAATATAGACTATTTGCAAAATTTTGCTCTTTTTCACATATACTAACTTCTGGTATTCCCCATGATTCATTGATTGGAACCCAAGTTATTATTGAAGGATGATTATAATTTTGCTTAACAACTCTTATCCATTCATTTGTAAAATTTTGCAATGAGTTATCATCAAAATTATAGCAATTTGCCATTTCGCCCCATACTAATACGCCTTTAACATCACACCAATATAAAAATCTTTCATCTTCTACTTTTTGATGTTTTCTAATTCCATTATATCCAAAACCTAAAACACTTTCTATATCTTTTATTAAGCTTTCTTCATTAGGTGGTGTTAAATGCGATTCTTTCCAATATCCTTGATCTAGTATAAATTTTAAATATAATTCTTCATTATTTAAGAATATTCTATTGCCTTTAATTGCTATATCTCTTATTCCAAAATAAGAATTAACAGTATCTAAAACTTTATCTTCGCAATACAATTTATATGTAATATCATATAGATTAGGACTATTAACTGACCATTTTTGTATGTCATGTTTTATTCCCGCTTTTACTATATTTAACTCTATTTTTTCATAATTATTAAATATCATTTTCTTTATTTTATTAAGTATTTGTCCATTAAACGATATTTCTGTTTCAATATAATATTTTTGCTTTTCAATATCTTGCTCTAATAAATTAGTTTCTACTTCTAATATTACTTTATCTGTTTTGGATATAATTTTAACTCCTTTTAAATACTTTTTATATACCCACTCTATCCATATAGTTTTCCATATTCCTGTAGTTTGAATATACCAGCATTTCCAGCTTTCTTTTCTATATCTTTGTTTTCCTCTAGGTTGATCCTTAGATAAAGAATCTTCTACTTTTATTGTAATATCATTTTTTCCTTCAATAACATATTTTTCTATATCTAATGAAAATCTTGAATACGCTCCTATATTTTCTCCTATATAATTTCCATTAATCCATATTTTTGTTTTATAATCGCTACCTTCAAAATTCAATATTATCTTTTTATTTTCTATTTGCTCTTTTCTTATATTGATTTTTTTATTATACCAAACTATATAATGAACAGTATCATCTTCTATTTCGCTTAATTTAGTTTCATATGTAAATGGAACAATAATTTTTCCACTTAATGGGAATTTTTTAAAATACTCTCTTGTCTCTCCTTCATCATTATCATCAAAAATAAAATTCCATTCTCCATTTAAATTTTCCCACTCTTTTCTCACAAACTGTGGTCTTGGATAATCTTTTATATAACACTTCATTTTTTACTCCTTCATACTTTACTCTATCTTGATATTAAATTTTATTTAATTATACATATTATTTTTGGATTAAATTACATCTTACAAATTGTCTTTTATTTCTGGAAATAGATTATAAAGGTTATATCCTAATAAATTATCAAAGTATTCTTTTAATTTATACGTTTCTTTTATATGATACTGTGTATTTGAATAAGCTCCCTTTCTTATAAGTATATCAATTAATCTTTTATCTATTGTATATACTTTTCCTCCCTGAGGGCACAT
>CALXJG010000064.1 GCA_944388565.1 uncultured Clostridia bacterium | reverse complement strand
TTTCATCGCAAATTTCGACAAAATTTAAATTCACATTTATTTTTGAAAAAATCGATTTTTCCTATATTATAAAAAAGATAACAAACTTTAAGTTTGCTACCTTTATTTAACTAAGTCTAACGTATCATTTAGGTCTAAATTATTAATTCCATTAATGTTATAATATGACTCTGGTATATCTCCTACTATAACAGTTTCTGCAACAACAATTTCATTTACATATTTTTGTGTACTAGAATAAATAGGAGAAACTGTTTTTACATATGTTGCTACTTCAATTATTATACTATGTTTAGTCTGATTTATTCCTGCAGATTCAAAACTAGATTTAAATTTTGCTTCTACTTCACTAACAGGTAATACTTTAACATCAATTTTGGGTCCATAACCTCCTAAAAGATTAGTTCCAACAATACTACCTAGTGGTAATACTATTTTACCATCTGTAACTTTTTCCAAATCCTCTTGAACCTTTTTTGCAACATTAGTGGATATTTTGTTCATCTCCATAACATTTGCAGATAATGATGTAACTTTGTTTTTAGAGTCTTTTTGCATATTAATTAAATTTTCATATTTTACATCTTTTATATATTCATATACTGCATTATTTGTTGTTTTTAATGCAACTCCTTTTGCATAAGACTCACAAAGTGCTGCTATTGTCGGCTCTACTTTTTTCATATAGAAAGATGCTATTATTATAATTAAAAAAACTAGTATTAGAAAAAAGACAAATGGCTTTTTAAAGCGCATTTGTCTTAATGTTAATTTATAATATTTCCATCTCATATTATTACCTAATAATAAGTATTTTTTGACCTACATCTATAACATCAGGATTTTGTATATCATTAGTTTTAACTAATTTATCAATACTAGTCTTATACTTTTTTGCTATATTCCATAAAGTATCCCCTGCTTTAACAACATATATATTAATGCTATCTAAATTAGATATATCTAATATATTATCTTCTATACTATCAATTAAATTTAGATTAATCAAATCTTCTATATTTGTATATATTTGTAAAGAAATTCTAACTTCTATATCTGTACCATTTTGGGTAACTTCTATATTATCTCCCGTTATCTCAACATAGGCATTAGAAATTTCTGATATTCCATCAACATCATATTTTTGATTTACTAGGACATCTATAATTTTATTATCAAGTTCCATTGTTTCTCTATCTTGTAATAACAAAGAAACCTTTGCATTTCCCTCAAGTTCTACCATATTATTAGTAATTTTAGGTGTTATATAACTTGTATCTAAACTGTAATCAAGTAAATTAGAATTTGCTGGCAATATATTAGTTATATTTTCTTTTATATCAATATTATTAGTAAAAGTTACTGTTTTAGAAACTGCTTCTACTGTTTCCTCTTCATATTTTAACTCTCTATTTTGAGAGTAAAAGTCTTCTACATACTCAACTTCATCTTCTTCATACATTGTTACATCAACCATTATTTGATACTCAGTTGTTAATGTTTTAGTTGTAGTAATATCAGGATTTAATTTTATACTAAAATCTTGTATTATATATTTTATATCAAACTTGGATTTATCACTTATATTACCAAGTTCAACCATAGCAGAAAATGGAACATCAATACTAACTCGTTTAACATCTTCAGTAGAATTTTCAGTTAGATATATTATTTTTACATCTATATCTCCCTTTACCATTATTTTATTATAGCTTTCTTTATATTCTGTATTCTTAATTTTTGCCTCTATCTTTAATATTTCAAAAAAATCTTCAGCCTCTTTAGGTAACATTACATCTTCTTTTGAAGCTATTACACTAGATTTATTTTGTATAATATTATTAAATGTTTTATTACACATTTTACACTCAATTGGCATATCGCAATCAAAGTTTTTAATTACGTAAGCGTTAACTTGTTCTTTAACTTTTACTTTAAACATTATTTCACTTTTTACAGCAATTTTTCTTTCATTAGGTAGCGAAAATATAACATTCTTACACTTTGGATCTATTGTCATATTCATACCACTTTTTGCATTTTCTAGTGTTAATACTTCTGAATATGGGTATGACATAAATAACCCTCTATTACAAAAGCCCTCATCATTTACTCTATATATAACAAAGTAATTTAATTTTCCCATCACTTTTACTTTTCCGTCCATAACTTCACAATCTGTAACATATGGAGTAACAGTTACATTTACTATTTTTACCGCATCTGGTTTTGAATCTGGAACTATGATATCTTGTTCAATCCAATCACTTATATTTTCATTAATAGAGCATTTATTTAAAATCAAACTCTTTTTTTGCATATTAACTAACATATTTTATCCCCCTTAAAACTATTAATACACTATATGTTAGAAAATTATATTTATGCAATTAATTTTTCAAAAAAGGTAACTTTAATATTTATATGTCATATTATATATTAGTTGAATAAATATTTATTCAACATTAGATAATTTATCTTTAAAATGAAATAAAACTATATATAATCTCCTTAATTCCCATATATAAACTATATGGGAATTTTATTTTGTATGTAGTTTATTTTAGAAGGAAGTAAATATCCTAAAGAATGCTTGCTATCAAATAATCCAGCCATTATATATACATTAAATAAATATATATCAAAGTTTCTTGAAATTGGCCCTTGTGATACTTTAACCATTCTAATTCTGTTATATAATAAAATAGAAATCTTTTTTAGTATAAATCCACTTGATATTAAAATGTATTTTTCTTCAATTTTTATACGTTTAAAATAATATATTATAACTATAAGTATAAAAGAAACAGCTATTGCAAGTACAGTATAAAAAAATGAAAGTTCTAAATTCTTAGCAACAAAAAAGAATACTATGTCTAATATAACTATAAGAAAAATAGAAATTATATTTACTGCATTAGGTTGATAATTTGTTTTAGACTTAATATTATAATTTAGTTCTGGAAAGATTACATTTATAACTTTTTCTATTCTTTTTTTACTACTCATTGGAATTAAAAAAGGTAACTCACTTTTTTTATTTGATATACCAGAACAAATTATCTTAAGCGATTTTACACCAAATATTCTTGAAATAAATGTTTCAGTAATCACAAAACCATTAATACTAGATATTGGTATAATATAACTTTTTTTATTTATAATCCCATATTTAATTAATAATACCCTATCAGCTTTTCTTAAGTGAAATCTACTAAACTTTAATACATTTGAGAATAATGAATATACAACTGGTAGAATTATTGCAAAAATAGTAATCAAAAATCCAAGTAAATTATACATTATCTCTTTCATTATAGTTCCAGACTTAATCATAGAAAATATTAATAATATAACGTTTACAACAATTACCATATATGTAATAGATATATTACATATACTGTGAAACAAAATATTTTTAAAACTGTATTTTATATTATAATTTTCATCTTTTATAATATTTGTATCTTCCGTTTCAAACATGTCTTTAAATATTTTATCTCTAAAATTTATTGCATCATTCTTTTCTACAATAAAATACATATCTTCTTTATATTTATTTCTAGCATTAGTATATATTCTAACTTTATTTACTTTAAATAATTTTTCAAATATATTTTCCTCCAAAACAATTGAAGATATCTTATCTATACAAAATTCATATTTATCTTTAAAAACAAGATTTTTATATACTGTAATAACTCCATTTTCGTATGATATTCTAGTTATTTTCCAATCAATAAAATAACATATAAACATGACAATTATAAATATAGCAAGTAATATAATAATTAATAAATTAGCATCTATACTACTATTAAATTCATTTATTTTATTTACTATAATTGCAAAATTAGTAATTATTAATACAGTAGCAAGCCAAGTCATCCTTAACGTATTATCTATTACTCCAATAAAAGTAGACTTAAATGGTTTATTAAACATTTCCTACCTCTTTATCTTTCAATATACTATAAAATAGTTCGTCAATTTTTTCTTCATCTAAAAAATCTATTTTAATAGTACCGGCACTAGTAGCAAGTACTAAACTATATAATCCAAGTATTCTACCAAGTGGAGACATCTTTATAATTATCTTATATACATTTTTAAGTAGTACGATTTTTTTATTTATAAATACTATACCATATATTGATACTATCTTTTGGTCATCTATGCTATACTCGTAATTTGAATAAACAATATCTGGCAAAAATGATATAAAAACTATGTATAATATAAATATAAAAAAAGAAAAATATTGTATGTATAATGAAAAAATAGGAAAGAAAATATTTAATACTCCAAGAGGTATAAGTAATGCTATAGTTATTAAAAATATAAACAATCTAACATATAATTTACTCTTTTTTGATACTTTATTATATTTCATAAAATCTCCCTTAATTAAATTGTATTTATATAATATTTTTTGCACTATATATATTTTGTATTCAAAAAAGATTTAAAATGAATTTAATTTAAATTAAAGAAAAAAAAGACAGTAATAATTACTAAAGTGTACCCTTTGTCAAGGACATTTATAAAAAAAGTGTATACTTTATGCTAACTCTTTAAGAAGATGATTTCT
>CALXJG010000063.1 GCA_944388565.1 uncultured Clostridia bacterium | reverse complement strand
TCGTTCTTGTATTGTTTATTTTTCAATGTGCTTATTGTCACTCTCAAGTGACTGTATTTAGTTTACCACAATTTGTTTCCCTTGTCAACACTTTATCGTGATTTTTTTAAACTTTTTTTACATAATCTCATTACATATTTTTGTGTTGCTTTTTGGTCTCATCTTGCGACGCTTTATATATTACCATTTTTATTCTTTTTTGTCAACTATTTTTTTCACTTTTTTTCATTTTTCGTCAAATTTCTACTAAAATTACATCTTCACCTATTTTTTTTATTTTTTCCCATGGTATTGTTATATTATTTTTCCCCATAACATTTGTAAATAATTTACCTGTTTTTGCAACTATTATTGAATGTATTTCTCCATTTTCAAAATCAGCCTGAACATCGACCACAAAACCTAAAATTTTACCATCACTTAAGCTAATAACTTCTTTTTGTTTAAAATCTATTCCTCTAGACATATAAATCACCAATATATTTTATGAAATATATTGATGATTTATACATAAAAAGCACATGTATATAACAACATGTGCGACATAATAATTATATATTTTCTAATTTTTTCTCAACATCTTTATATAATGCAGTAAATCTCATACCATTTGATGCCTTAAAATAAACAATATCACCATCTTTTACAAGATTTACTAATTCTTTTATCAATTCTTCTTTGTCATCAAAACATTTTACATGATTTTTATCTAGATATCTCTCTGCCTCTTTAGCAGTTATTTTTATCTTATCACCAAGAGTATATAAAAAATCGAAATTAACTTTTGAAAATATAGTCCCTAAATCCTTATGAATTTCATCAGATAAATCACCTAAATCAAACATATCGCCAAGAACAGCAATTTTTCTATTAGATTTTAATTTATCTATAGTTATTAATCCTGATTTCATAGATTCAGTACTTGCATTATATGTATCATCAATTAAGGTTACGCCATTTATTATATTCTTTTGCATTCTGTTAGCAAAATTTTTATAATTTGAAATACCTTCAATTATATTTTCTTTTGATAATTCAAAAATCTCACCAACTTTTATTGCCATAAGTGCATTATATATATTATGATTACCTATTTGATTTACTTTAACATCTAATTTTTCATTATATATATTAGTTGTAAATTTAAGATAATCTTCACCAGATATTATATTACCAGCATTATCAATACTTACTTTAATAACATTATACTTATCGTTACTGATAATATTGGATAAATATTTATCATCTCCATTTGTTACAACTTGTGATATACCTTTAATATTATTAGTAAGTTTTAATTTTTCTTTAAATATATTCTCTTTTGTCTTAAATGTTCCAATATGTGAAGTGCCTATAACAGTTATTACTACAACATCAGGTTTTATTATACTAGATAGTTCTTCCATCTCATTAAATTTATCTATTCCTGCTTCAAATACACATGCCTCTTGATTATCTATAAGTAAACACATTATAGATACTCCTATATTGCTATTATAATTTTTCTTAGTAACAAGTACGTTGTATTTTTGTGAAAGAACACTTGCTATAATTTCTCTTGTACTAGTCTTTCCGACACTACCAGTTACTGCTACTATTGGTATATCTATATGCTTGTTTCTGTTGTAACTTCCTGCTTTTATTAATGCTTTTAAAGTATTTTCAACTTCAATTATACATATATTTTTGTTTAAAACAATACTTTCCTTTATTACCTCTTCTTTTTTTAAATGACTAGAACATATAAAAAAACCTACTGCTCCTTTTTTTACACAATCTAATATATATTCATGTCCATCCGTATTTTCACCAATTAAAGGAATAAAAAAATCTCCCTTTTTTATTTCTCTACTATCTATCTCATAATTCTTAGGTATAAAATCTCCATTTCCATTAATTAATTTACCTTGAGTTGCCTCTATTAATTCGTTAATATTTAACATTATATCACCTTTTTATATTCTATCACAAAACTTACATTAAGACAACTGATTAAAATAATTATCTATTCCTTTTGCAATTGCTATACCTATATTTTCAATATTTTGAGTAATCCATTTTGCATCTTCTTCATTATCATGAAAAGCAACCTCTAATAAAACTGATGGTGATAGAGTATTTTTTATTTCATATAAAGCATCTGTATATAATACGCCTCTTCCATTTTCAGGATTTGGATATATTCCCTCTATTTCATTATATATATAATATGCAAGTCTATCACCAGAAGTATCAGCTCTATTAGTGTATATTTCAGGCCCCTTTCCATTATATCCTTCACCACTTGCATTACTATGTATTGCAACATGTATATTTGGATTTAAATTATTACTTTCTTCTACAACTTGTTTTAAAGTTTGTTCTGGTCTATTTCTATAAACTATATATCCTTTATTTTTTAATTCTCTTTCTACAATATCTGCAATTTCATTCATTCTTTGCTCTTCTGTTCCAAAATCACCAACACCTATATTCCACTCTTGTAATGATGGGCTTAAATACACACTTCTCATTTCTTCCATAAATACCTCCATATATAATTCATATATTTTAAATATATGGTTTTTGGTAATTTATTATTACTTATTGATACTAACTGTTTTTATCATATCTTTTTTTAATTTTTTCTAGAGCATTTTTTTCTATACGTGATATTTGAGCCTGTGATACACCAAGTTCACTTGCAAGTTCTGTTTGAGTTTTATCTTGAAAATACCTTCTTTCAATTATTCTTCTTTCTTTTTCATTTAATTTATTAAGCATTTGCTTTATAGCAATATTATCTATCAATTGTTCAGATTCTTCTTTTTCATTTTTTAGTTGGTCAAGTAAAAATATTTGATCCCCACCATCATTATATACACTATCATAAATTGACATAGGAGCAACCATACTATCTATTGCAAGTACTACATCTTCTTTAGATGCATTTACTAATTTACAAATTTCATCTATAGTTGGTTCTTCATTTTTTTCTCTAACATACTTCTCTTTTTCTTGAGATATTAAATACGCTAAATCTCTTAGTGATCTTGTTACTCTAAAAGCACTATTATCTCTTAAATATCTCTTTATTTCACCAATTATCATTGGAACAGCATAAGTTGAGAATTGTACAGGTTGTGATATATCAAAATTATCTATTGCTTTTATTAAACCTATAACTCCAACTTGAAATATATCATTTATATTTTCTCCCCTATTATTAAATTTTTTAATGATACTTAAAACTAATCTTAAATTTGCCTCTATAAATTCATCTTTTAAATCATTTTCCCCATTTTTTATTTTTTTTAACATTTCCATCTGCTCTTTTTGTGATAATTTAGGTAATTTTGATGTATCTAGCCCCTGTACCTCTACTTTTACATTCATATGTATATTCCTCCTTTTATCTTTTGTTTATATAATTTACATATGAATTAACCATTATTCACATTCGACATTATCTGTTATTAATAGTTCTTTTTATACATATTTTATGCTGTAAAGTCTTTCTTTAAATTATTTATAACTTTCTTTTCAATTCTTGATATATATGATTGTGAAATTCCTAATTTATCTGCTACTTCTTTTTGCGTTAATTCTTCATATCCATCAAATCCATATCTAAGTTGCATTATAGTTTTTTCTCTTTTATTTAATTTTTGAATTGCTTGCATTAAAACTTTTTTATTATCATTTTCTTCTATAGATTTAAAAATACTATCATTATCTGTTCCTAATATATCTCCTAAAGATAGATCATTACCTTCACTATCTGTATTTATTGGTTCGTCTATAGAAATTTCTGTTTTTATTCTATTATTTTTTCTAAGGAACATTAATATCTCATTTTCAATACATCTTGAAGCATATGTTGCAAGTTTTATATTTTTATCTAAATTATAACTATTAATTGCTTTCATCAAACCAATTGTTCCTATAGAAATTAAATCTTCAATGTTTACACCAGAATTTTCAAACTTTTTAGCAATATACACAACAAGCCTTAAATTTCTTTCTATTAATACATTTTTAGCTTCAATATCCTTTTCCATTAACCTTTCTAATAAATCTTGTTCTTCCTGAGAGCTTAACGGTGCTGGCAATTTATCTGCACCTGCTATATAATATAATTCATTTTCACTTATTCCTAAGATTTTTAACATTTTTAAATATATATTTTTTATTTTTTCTACACCTATCATAGTGTTACCCCCTTCAAATTTTCTAAATAAAGATTATATCCAATTAAGGCATTATATTTATTGTTTAAATTAATAGTTTGATTTGAAAAACAAAATACTACTTTTTTTAAATTACATACTTTTTTACTATTTTGATATACTTCTACATCTTCTACTATATATCCTGTTATATAATCTTCTGATGCTATTGTTCTTACAATTATATTAGTCCTATTTTTTAAAACATTTAATTTTTTTAGGTTATCAAAAAATTTCATATCTACAAATATTACGTCTAGATTATTTGTATAATCATAAACATTATTTCCTGTATCAACAAAAGCAACTATTTCTTGTCCTTTTATTTTTAGTTTATATGTTAGACTGCTGTTTTTTATGTTAGTTTTCCACATTTTCCACAAATATTTATTGAATAAGTAAGATATAAAAGCACTAAGAACATATATTAATATTTTTACAATGGTCTTTTTTATTGAAATATTAAATATCAAAGTTATAGATATTATTATTCCAACATATGTAAATGAAATAATATAATAATATACTTGTTTTTTTATATATTCTTTTATACTTTTAGGATTAAAAGCTAAATATATTGCAAATCCTATTACAATTATTTTTATAATTATATTTTCGACTATATTATTTTGTAATATATAAACGATAGTTGTATATACTGAAAGAACTGAAGAAGATAAAATGATATATTTAAGTTTTATATTTGATTTAGTAAATATACTTGTTTGGTATATTATTACTATATTAATTATTAAATTTTCAAAAAAAATATAGTCTAGGTAAATTTTCATTTAATCACCTAGACCATATTATACATAAAACTTTATTAAAACTTTGTAGAATTTAGTAAGAAATAAATTATTTTCATCGACATAATACTGAATAAATTGACTCAGAATAAAAATCCACGTGTATAACACGTGGTTTTTCTTTGCGCCCTATAAGGGACTAACGCGAGCAACCTCTTAAGAGG
>CALXJG010000062.1 GCA_944388565.1 uncultured Clostridia bacterium | reverse complement strand
TTACCAACAGAAGAAGAATTAAAGGCTGAAATAGAAAGTCAAAAAGCAATATTTGAACTGCAACAACAAGAAAAAAAACAAAATGATGAAGAATAGAATTTATATTTTAATTTTACAGAATATAAGTTATTTATAGGTACATTGACATATAAATTAGCATATGATATACTTTTTACAATATTTATGTTTTCAGGGAGAGCTTATGAAATATGATGTTGTAATAGTTGGCTGCGGACCTGCTGGGGCAAGTTTAGGATATTTACTTTTAAAAAATAATATTAAAGTTGCAATTATTGACAAAAAAAAGTTCCCTAGAGAAAAACTATGTGGCGGACTTTTTACATATAAGAGTAAACTATTATATGAAGAGATTTTTGAAAAAGAATTTACTTCTTATATAAATAAAACTAATAATGTAAATTTTTTTAAAAAAGATAATTTAATTCTAAATTTAAAAACTAAAATTCCTTTTTATTTAGTAAGTCGAAAAGAATTTGATTTTGATATGTATAAAGAATATATTAATAAAGGTGGGATTTGCTTTACCGAATCCACAATTTCAAAGATTGATACAGAAAATAATTTTATTTATTTATCTAGTGGAAAAAAATAATGTATTCAATTTTAATTGGTGCTGATGGAGCTAATAGTCAAGTAAGAAAGTTAATAGATAAAGAATATAAACCAAATGGATTTTGTTTAGAGGTTGAAGAATTTCCAATTAAAAATTCTAATAATATTAACATTCACTTTGATTGTTTCTACAAAGGTTATGGATGGTGTTTCAATAAAGGTAGCTTTTCAACTGTAGGTTTTGGTGGTGAATATAATAAACAAAAAATCTTAGAGAGTACAGAATTATCAAATGTTATCTTTAAATATTATAATGTTAATTCAAAAGATGTAAAGGGAGCATTTGTACCTTTCGGAAAATTTGTTAAAAATCCATGTAAAGGTAATATTTTGTTGATTGGCGATGCAGCTGGTTTTACTGATCCTATTACAGGCGAAGGTCTTTATTTTTGCTTTAAGTCAGCTATATATGCATGTAATGCAATAAAAGATTATTTTTCTTATAATAATAAATTCACTCTTGAAGAGTTATATTTACCTAAAGTAAGAGAAATACAAGAAAAAATAAAAGAAGCAAATAAATTAAAAAAATTTATATTTAATAAAGTTTTTAAAAATTTAACTTTTGCATTTTTAAAAAATAATTTAGAATTTACTAAATATGTATGTGATGATATAATTTCAACATACACGAGAAACTATAAACATATAATTAGTTCTTACTTATTAAGTAGATTAAAATAATAAATATTTATTGCGATTAATTTACTTTATTTATATAGTGTTGTAGATTATAAATCAAAAATCTATTAAAAAGCTTATAATGTTTACATCATATACGATTTATGATATAAATAAAAAAGAATTTTTATATATTACAATAAATAATTAGGTAGATTATTATACAATAAAATAAAAATATTTCATAAATTAATCCATTAAAATATATAATTTTTATAGATTAATATGTATATTATTAAAGTACTTAATTTAATGAGGTGGTTTAATGAAAAAGATAATAGATATAGCAAAAGATATTGGAATACCCGAAGAATATATTGAATGTTATGGAAAATATAAAGCAAAGATAAATCATGAATATTATGAAAATATAAAGAAAAATGATAATGCCAAATTAATTCTTATGACTTCAATAAATCCTACACCTTTTGGTGAAGGAAAAACAACACAGTCTATAGGGCTTTCTATGGCAATGAATAAACTTGGGTTAAAAACATTAACTGTATTAAGAGAGCCTTCCCTTGGTCCCGTCTTTGGAATAAAAGGTGGAGCTGTCGGTGGAGGAGAAGCAATTGTAGAACCTAAAGAAGATATAGATTTGCATTTTACAGGTGATTTTCATGCAATAACAAGTGCAAATAATTTATTATGTGCAGTTATCGATAATCATTTGTTTCAAGGTAATGAATTAAATATAGATAAAAATAGGATAGTTATTAAAAGAGTAATCGATATGAATGATAGAGCTTTAAGAAATGTAACTATTGGATTAGGTGGAAATAAAAATGGAGTAGAAAGAAATACAGGCTTTGAAATAACAGCAGCTTGTGAACTTATGGCAATATGTGATTTAGCTTTAGATTTAGAAGATTTAAAAAATAGAATCGATAATATACTTGTTGCTTATGATGTAAACGGAAGAGCTATTTATGCAAAAGAATTAGACTGCACAAATGCAATGGTTGCATTATTAAAAAATGTAATAAATCCTAATTTAGTACAAACTAAAGAGGAAACACCATGTTTAATACATCTTGGACCTTTTGCAAATATTGCACACGGATGTAATAGTTTAATAGCAACTAAAATGGGACTTAAGATGTCTGATTATGTTGTAACTGAAGCTGGATTTGGAGCAGATTTAGGTGCTGAAAAATTCTTTGATATAAAATGTAGAATTGGTAATCTAAAGCCTGATATGGCTGTTATTGTAGTTACAGCAAAAGCATTAAAATATAATGGTGGATGTAATATAGATGATTTAGAAAATAAAAATCTAGAAGCCTTAGAAAAAGGTATAGTAAATTTACAAAAGCATATAGAGAATGTAAAGAAATTTAATGTACCTATTGTTGTATGTATTAATAGATATAATACTGATACTGATGAAGAAATTATATATATAAAAGAATTTGTAAAAAATATGGGAGTAGAAGCAGAAGTATCAACTGCATATTTAGAAGGATCTAAGGGAGCGTTAGAACTGGCTAAGTTAGTAAAGAAAACTTTAGGTAATACAAGTTCTAAGTTTAATTATATATATAAAGATAGTGATAATATAAAAGAAAAAATAGAAAAAGTTTCTAAAGAGATTTATGGAGCAACAAATGTAGAATATTTAAATGATGTAAAAGAAAAAATAATGAATTTAGAAAAAATGGGATATAAAGAATTACCAATATGCATAGCAAAAACACCCGCCTCATTAAGTGATAATCCAAAATTACTTGGCAGACCAACAGATTTTACTATACATGTTAGGGATATAAAAGTATCAAGTGGTGCAGGATTTATAGTTGTATATACTGGTGATATATTAACAATGCCTGGTCTTGGTAAGCATTCTAAATATGAAAAATTTTAAATAATAAAAAACTAAAAATGTAAATAACTATTTACATTTTTTTCTTTTTGATATATTATAATATGTAATAGTTTAGTGGGGAGTTTTTTTATGAAATTAGATTTAATATTTCAAATGGATAACAAAAATGAATTAGCTTACGAGATTACAGAGACTTTTAAAAAAGAGCCTAAGAAAGCTTACTTTTTCTGCGGGAATATAAAAGATTCTGGATTTAGAATTCTAGAAGAAGAATTTATTGATAGGAAAACTAAAATATTCTTTGCAATGGGAATTGACAAAAAAAATACAACAAGAGGTATCTTAGAAGATATACTAAGATATACAAAAGATGTGTATTATTTTTCTAATAATAAAGAGATTGAGTTTAATTCTAATATATTTGTATTTGAGTGTGCAAAAGAAGCAGTAATGTACTCTTTTTCAGGAAGTATATCTGATTCTTTGTTAAAAGATGATATTTTAGTTTATACTAAAGTAATTTTTGATTTAGAAGATGATAAAGAGGCAAAAGAATATAAAGATAAAATAAGGGCTATAGTAAAGACTGTAGAAAAGGAAAAATTTGAAAAACTTACAAAAGAAAAAATAGAAGAATTAATAGATAGTAAAGAAATATTTAGTAATAAGCAATATGTTCATAATGTTAAAAGTATATCAGAATTACTTGGTAAAAAAGAAGAAAAAGATGAGGAAAAAAATACAAGAACAAATGAAGAAATATTTGGTAATGATGTAAAAATTCCTAAAATTGATTTATCAGGTAGTGATATTGATATTGAATTTGATGATATTGAACTTGTAGATGATAATAAAAAAGAAGATAAAGGAAATAATAAATCAAATGAATTAGAATTAGATATAACTGATTCTAAAGAAATTCAAGATTTATCTAAATTAAGTGAAATTGTAGGATATAATGCAAATGAAAATGATAAGATAGATAAAAATAGTGAATTTTATGATAAAGATTTAGAAAATTTTGAATTTAATGAAAATGATACTATAGATATTAATGATTTATTGTTTTCAAAAGCGGATATTAAATTAGAAGTAGATAATAAAAAAACTCAAAATAAAAAAGAAGAAAAAGCGGAAGATTTAGTTAAAGTAAAGAAGTTAGATTTAAATAATGTGAGCAATTACATTTATGAATTACCTTCTAGAGGATCAAAAGGACAAGATTTAACTTGTTTAAAAATACCAAATTATATTCAACTTATGATTCCTAGTTTTTTTGAATTAACAGATAAAGGAAAAAATATTGATATCGATGGTATAAATTATAAAATGAGGAATATAAATCTTGAAATTGTAGATGTAAAAAATTCACAAAAATATACAGATAGAGATGCTAAGATTATGCATAAATCAGGTCAGACATATATAAAAATAGATTCTGATCAATTAAAGAATGTTCAGTACAGTGAAAATGATATAGCAAGAATAATAAAATTATCTTCTGGTGTATTTCATATTGAAATAATATCAAAAGATTTACAAGAATATAAACTTTGGTCAAAATTATGTACTCAAAATTTTAAATCATCTAATAGAAAATATGGAGTAATGTGATGTTTAGTGTTAAAATATTTAAAGAAGAAGATATGAATCGTATACTAAAAAGCATGTTAAAAAATGGTGAAGAATTAAAATGTAAACTTTGTGCTATGGTTACAATAACAGATGATAATATACTTAAATTAAAAGAACTAGAAAATATGGATAGCGTTATAGGAAGTATTTCAAAAAACATTACTAAAGGATATTGTTATCTTGGTGTTACTGAAAATGAAATATTAGTAACTATACTTAACTCAATTGATATTTCGAAAATAAATAATCGCTTAAGAATACCACTTGATGAAATATCAAGTATAGAAGTAGCAAAAAGTTTGTTTAGTAAGAATATTAAAGTAAAAATCACGTTAAGAGGAAATGCAATTATAAATTTATATGTAACAAGTAGCGTATTAACTTATGGTATGCTAAGTCAAAAAGCTAATGCATCAGAATTTTTTAAAATTTTATCTGAGCTATAATAATATTTTAGAATTAAAAAGTGTAAGAAATAATAAAGTGTACCCTTTGTCAAGGACATTTATAAAAAAAGTGTATACTTTATGCTAACTCTTTAAGAAGATGATTTC
>CALXJG010000061.1 GCA_944388565.1 uncultured Clostridia bacterium | reverse complement strand
ATGGTAAAAAATGATAACAAAGAAAATATAGACAAAGTGTGCTAAAAACTTTATCATAAAAGAACATTAGCACAATAGTGGTAATGATAATAATATCAGCAGCGGTAGTGCTAACATTATTTGGAGAAAATGGAATAATAACAAGAGCAAAAGAAGCAAGGATAAGTTCAGATTTAGCAGTATATAAAGAAGAACTAAATATGTATATATTAAATAAACATACAGAAAATCCAAGTTTTGTAAATGAGACATTAACAGCAGGGGAGGAAAATCTAGTATATAACACTCAACCCCAAGGAGAAAAAGGGAATATAAAAACAGTAATAAAGTCATTAAGTGATGAATATTTAGGGAAACTAGAGATAATAAAAGGAGAGCTATTAATAAACACAAAAGATAAATTAGAAATAGAGGTAGCCCAAAAGTTAGGGATAGAGGTAAACCCATATGATATAATAGATGGAGTATTAATATCATCAAATGGAAATTTATTATTAATGGATGAAAAAACAGGAACATTAACAATACCAGATACAGTAGAAGAGATAGGAGAAGGAGCATTTTCAAACTTAAGTGGATTAAAAACAATAATAATACCAAGTACAGTAAAAAGGATAGCGATGAATGCATTTGCATATAACAGTACATTAGAACAAGTAATAATGCAAGAAAGAGAAAAAGAAGATGGAACAATAGAAGGAGTAGAGTATATAGGAGAAATGGCATTTCAAAATTGTGAAAATTTAATAACAGTACAAATGGCAAATAGTGTAAAAGAAATAGAACGCTATGCTTTTTATCATTGTGAAAAATTACAAAATATAACTTTATCAGATAATATAAAAGTATTAAAAACTCATACTTTCTCTGATTGTACAAGTTTAACAAAAATAGAATTACCAAAGAATTTGGAAGAAATTGAAGCTAGAGCATTTTTTAAATGTAATTTAAAAGAAATAACTTTACCTAAAAATTTAGAAAAGATGGGAAACGATGTTTTTGGTCAAAATAAAAATTTATCAATAATAAAAATAACAGAAGGAAATGAAATATTTGAATTTGATGAAACAAGAGGAATGCTAATACAAAAAAATAATGAATTAAAAGAAAAAGACATAGTGTTTATGACAGACAATGCATTAAAATCAAATACAACTTTAGATGTACCAGAAGGTGTGACGGGAATAGAAGTAGTTCTAGACATATATAACATACAAACTGTAAAGTTACCATCGAGTTTAAAAAATATAGATGCAGACAAATTACCAAAAAGTGTGTCAAAAATAGAATTAGATCCAAATAATAATACATATGTAGTAGAAGGAGATTGTTTATATACAAAAGATAAGAAAAAACTAATAATATGTTATATAAAAGATGAAATAATAGAAAAAACAGATTTGGCAGAAGAATTAGAAATAATAACAAAAAAAGCTTTTAAACAAGCAACAAATTTAAAAAATATAGAATTGCCAGATTCAGTATTGAGTGTAGAAGACTACGCTTTTGGTGGATTTAATCCTAAAATAGAAAGTATAGTATTAGGTGAAAAAGTAGAGTATATAGATCCATTATTTAAAGGAACAAATTATTTACCACAGGTAAGTATATCATCTAACAACCCGAATTATAGTATAGAAAATAATGTATTGTATAATAAAGATAAAACAGAACTTAAGGCTGTACTATATAATATATCAGGTAAATATACTGTAAATAGTAATGTAACTAAAATAGGAAACTCTGCTTTTTCCAATCAACATGGAATGACAGAAGTTGAGTTACCAAATAAACTAATAGAAATTGGAAGTTCATTTAATTATTGTAATGGATTAGAGAAAATAGAAATACCATCAAGTGTAACTTCGATAAATACATATTGTTTTTCAAATTCATCAAATTTAAAAGAAATAAGGGTACATAAGAAAAAAGGTAGTATAGCAGGTCCTCCATGGGGATGTATATACGGAGATAAAGCCATAATATGGGATGAATAATGATAAGAAAGGGTAATCAAATTTTTAATATTTGATTACCTTTTATATTTCATTTTGGTATAAATAATATACCCTAGAAGTTGTATTTTAATGTTTTTTTTGATATAATAAAGTGTGTAAAGGAGATTTAAATAATGTTTAAAACAGGCTATATTTCTGTTGTTGGTAAGCCAAATGCTGGTAAGTCAACACTTGTCAATAAACTGGTTGGATTCAAAGTAGCAATAACTACTCCAAAACCACAAACAACAAGATTTAATATAAAAGGGATAATAACAACAAAAACATCACAAATGATATTTACTGATACTCCTGGTGTTCATAAGCCAAAGAATAAACTTGGTGAATATATGATGAAAGGAGTAGAAAACAGTATAAATTCTGTTGATGTCATTATATATTTAGTAGATGCTAGTAAGCCAAAAATAGATGTTGCTAGTGAAAATATAATGAAAGAAATAGTAGATACTAAAACTAAAGTTATACTTGCAATTAATAAGATTGATAAAATCGAAAAATCAAAAATTCTAAATATAATTTCTTTATATGATGAATATATGAAAAGTATTGGTGGAAGTTTTGCTGAAATAGTACCAATTTCTATATATAAAGAAGATGGTTTGGATATATTAATTTCAAGTATTGAAAAATATCTGCCAGAAGGTGAAAAAATATATTCAGATGATGATATAACTGATATATCTGAAAGAGAAATAATTGAAGAGATTATACGTGAAAAGGCTTTAAATAATCTTGAAGAAGAAGTACCACATGGTATTATTGTTGAAGTGGAAAAATTTAAGAAAAGAAAAAATATAGAAGAGAAGAGTGTTTATGATATTGATGTAAACATTATTTGTGAGAAAAAAACACATAAAGCAATAATAATTGGAAAAGATGGTACTATGCTTAAAAAGATTGGTACACAGGCAAGAAAAGAAATTGAAAATATGTTAGATGATAAAGTTAATTTAAAACTTTGGGTAAAAGTAAGAGAAAATTGGCAAGATAATGATTTATATTTAAATAATTTAAAAAATAAAATTAATTAATTAAGATATTTATATTCTAAAATACTATAATGCTACAAAAGAAGATAAAATTAGTTGTATATCGCATTTTAAAATGCATAAAATAAAATTAAGAAGGTGATTTATATGTATGAAAAAATCGCATGGGAAACTTTTTTAAAGACAGGTAATATTAATAGTTATTTAGAGTATAAAAAATTTATGTCTTTAGATGCTAATATAAATGTACAAGAAAATGAAGGGGATTTTTTAGATGGATTTAATCAAGGTAAAGGGAATAGTTATAAAAGAAACTCCTTATAAAGATAATGATAAGATAATAACATTACTTACAGATAAATTAGGTAAAATTTCATGTATGGCAAAAGGTTGCAAAAGAACAAAAAGTCCGATACTTGCTAATTGTCAATATCTTGTTTATAGCGAATTTGTACTCTCAAGAAGTAATACTTTTTACTATGTAAATTCAGCATCTGTTATAAAGACATTTTATAAATTTAGAACTGATTTTGATAATTTACAAATAGGTTTTGAATTAACAAGGATTTTACAAACAATTACGGATGAAAATCAAGATACTTCTGAAATATTAAGGTTATTATTAAATACTATTTATGTATTAGAAAATATAGATAAAGATCCAAAACTCGTGGTTGCTGCTTTTAAAGTTAAATTATTTACTCTTCTTGGATTTAGCCCACGAGTTGATAAATGTAATATGTGTGGACAAGCACTTAAAGAAGACAGAGAAATGCTTGCAAATGAGGGTGTATATTATGATTATGTAAGTAATGTATTTTGCTGTAGTGATTGTGTTAAAAATTTAGATAAAAGAAGATACATAAAAATTACAGAAGCTACTATAATAGCTATTAAGTATGTAGTTATATGTGAAATTAATAAAACATTTTCTTTTAATATCAAAGATATAGATAATTTTTATTTATTTAGTCAAGTATATACTGATACTATGACAAATGGAATTTAATAGGGGGATTATATGAAAAGAAAAGCAATTATAGGTGTAATAATAGTATTATGTGTTTGTGGGCTTGCTTGTTTAGGGTATATAATTACAAACAATATTGTAAATAATGAAGAACCAAAAAATGAGATTGTTAATGAAAATACAAATACAGATAATAGTAATGAAAATAATTCTAATACTGATACTAAAAATGAATATCAAAATATTGTATTAAATAGTAGAGTAGGATTAAGAATATTAGAAAAATTTAAAATATCAAATATATATTCTGATATGCTTTATAATGAAATTGATAGTAATGGTCTTTCAAATAAAGCTAAATTATTGTTTACATATATAACAATAATAACAGATACAGATAAATATTCTGGATTACTTAGAGTATCAGAGGATTATACTGGAAATTATATAACTAAAGCTGATTTTGAATCTGTAGCAAAATCATTATTTGGAAAAGATACTAAGCTTACTCATGGAAATGTAGTAGGTGAGAATACATATGATAAAGAAAATGAAAATTATGTAGTAATGCCAATTGGCTTTGCAGGCGAGTCAATAGATTTTACTTTAGAAGTACCTTATGAAATAAAGGAATATAATGATAGAGTTGAAGTATCTTTTTATAGAGTTTATTGTAATCAATATACAGATACTGAAAGTATAGAAGGTAAAATGTATACAAAGTTATATTACGATAAAAATAGGACTATAGAAATTGAAAATACTGATAGTGAAGAGATGCTTGACCCTGAAACTCAAGCTACATATATAACTAATAAAATAAATAATGGTAGTATAGATAAGCTTAAGTTAGAAACAAAAGTATATACTTTAAAAAATGAAGATGGAAATTATGTAATAGTAAAATAAAATTAATTTATTATAACTAATTTGGTAAAAAATAATAAAGGAACTATGAAATGTTGTGAGTTTGGAATTTTACTAAAAAGAATTTAATTAAATAAGCGATTCAAAAAATCAAAAATTTCTTTTTCATGAACTTTAAAAAATGAATTAGAATTTTGTCTTGAGCAAAATATGTATCTGACATAAATTGTATTGTTTGTTTGTGAAACATAATAGATAATTCTATATTTTTCACAAATTCGTTCTCGATAATGCTTGTCTAAAAGTTCGGGGACATATCTACCAATATAAGGTGAATATTGTAAATCATAGATTGCATCATATATTTTATTAACTATTTTGTTAGCATAATTTGCTGAAATGTTATATGAATATTCAAATATATCTGTAATTGCAGACTTTACATCATTTGATATTATTATTTGCATATTTTGCCTCCAATTCATCAATATGTTGTTTTAGCTCTTCTAATTTACAAGCTTTACCGCTTTTTATATTATCTTCACTTTCTTGTAGTTTTGCAAAGAAAAATAAATCGTAAATAATATTATATAGAGTATTTTCTTGATTACTGAATTGATTTAAAGTTTTTTTCATAAAATCCATTTATATCGACCTCCTTTTAATTTGGATTTTTGCCTTCAAGTATTTCTTTTAAAGTTTCTCTATTTAAATGTTTATTTGTACCTGGAATGATAG
>CALXJG010000060.1 GCA_944388565.1 uncultured Clostridia bacterium | reverse complement strand
TGAATCAAAAATATAAAACGAGAATATGACAACACTTTTTAGGAAAAAAGTTGTTGCATTGGCAATGAAAATTTTGCCGTTTGCAGAAAGTAATAACTTTACAAAGAATGATATTGAAAATTATTTAAAAAGTATGATAGACAATAAAAAAATAAAGGAATATTCTCATGTAGTACTTGGATGTACACATTTTCCTTTATTTAAAGAAAATTTTAAAGACTTATTTGGTGAAAATATTAAAGTAATAGATGGAAATGTTGGAATTGTTAATAACTTAATTAATAAATTAAGATTGAAAGGGGTTAATTTTAATAATAAAAATAGTACAGTGGAAATAGTTATTTCAAAAAAAGATGATATTTTTGTTAATAATGCTATAAGAATATTGGGTAAAGAAGATATTAAAATTACAATAATAAATAATTAGAGTAATATATGTTATAACAAAGTTACAATACAATTACAAAAAAATTAAATTTATTTGACAAAAATCTAGCCAATTTTTTGTATATATGATATAATAAATCTAGTTTAAAAAGATGGGGTGTGTATGTATGAATGATAAGAAGATTTTAATTGTGGATGACGAGAAACCTATAGTTGATATATTAAAATTTAACTTAGAAAAAGAAGGTTTTTCAACTGCAGTAGCATATGACGGAGAAGAAGCCATTAATCTAGCTTTATCTATTAAACCAGATTTAATATTATTAGACTTGATGCTTCCAAAAGTAGATGGATTTAATGTTTGTAAAGAACTTAGAAAAAGTCTAGTGTGTCCAATTATAATGTTGACTGCAAAAGAAGAAGTTGTTGATAAAATAATAGGACTTGAGTTAGGTGCAGATGACTATATGACAAAACCTTTTAGTATAAGGGAAGTAATTGCAAGAATTAAAGCTAATCTAAGAAAGCATGTTTTACCAGAATCTAATTCAAGCAAAAAAGGTAATGAGAAAATATATATTAAAGATATGATAATAGATCCGGAAAAATATATTGCTATTATTGGTGATAAAAAAATAGATTTAACGCCAAAAGAATTTGAGTTGCTAAAAATGCTTTCTTCAGAACCAACACAGGTATATACTAGAGAGCAAATTTTAAAAGGTGTATGGGGATACGATTTTTATGGTGATGCAAGAACAGTTGATGTTACTATAAGAAGATTAAGAGAAAAGATTGAAAAAAATCCTGCAGAGCCACAATATGTACAAACAAAAAGAGGAATGGGTTATTATATTTCTGATTAGTGTTTGGACAAAAACTCTATAAAGGAGGAAAAAGTAATAATATGAAAATGTCTATAAAGACGTGTATGATATTAGGATTTGTAAGTGTAGTAGTTATAGTATTTATAACTACTTTACTTCTATCATCTCAAGTATTAGATACAAAAAATATATTTTCTGTTTCTAACATACTTGTACTGTGCATATTTATTGTATTTTCTTTAATATTAGCTTTAATTATATCTAGACTAATTACTTTTCCTCTAAAGAAAATAGAAAAGTCTATGAGAACGGTTGCAAGCGGAAAAATAGTTGATGTTAAACATCTTAAAAATATTAATAAATTTTCTGAGATAGAAGAGACAATAGATTCATATAACGGCATGATGGAGATGATTAAAAAGAATAATTTTGATTTAAATAGTCAGCAGAGTAAAACTGAAATAATACTTGAGCATATGGCTGATGGTGTTATTGCCTTCTCTATAACTAGGCAGGTCGTTCATATGAATAAATCAGCACAAAGATTACTAAAGATTGATAATAGTTATGATACTTTTGATAAAATAATAAAAAAATTAGAATCAGATTTGGATTTTGATAAAATTATGTATTTGCCAAATTACAAAAGCATAGATATGAAAACTGTTGTTGATGATAACGCATTAAATATAATATTTATACCTTTTTTCAGTAATAGACTTACTCCCATGGGTGTAATTATGATTGTAAGGAATATTACAGAAAATGTTAAGCTTGATGATATGCGAAAAGAATTTGTTGCAAATGTTTCACACGAATTAAAGACTCCTTTAACTTCAATAAAAGGTTATTCAGAAACTATAATGAATGGTGATTTAACATATCAAGAAATAATAAGATTTTCTAAGGTAATAAATCAAGAAGCAAACAGAATGGGTAGATTAGTTGCTGATCTTTTACAATTATCAAGATTTGATTATAAAAAAGTTAGTTGGAAAAAAATGATGTTTGCTATAGATGAAATGGCTCAAAATGTTTGTGAAAAAATGCAACTTTCTGCTAAAGAAAAGAATCATACTTTAGAATGTGTTGTTAATGTAAAACCACCACATGTATACGCCGATAGAGATTCCATAGAACAGGTTTTAGTGAACATTATAAGTAATAGTATTAAATATACCCCAGAAGGTGGAATAATTAGAGTGTATGTCGGTTCAATTAATAAAGATAATGCATATGTTAAAATAATAGATAATGGAATAGGAATACCACAAAAAGATTTAAGTAGAATATTTGAAAGATTTTATAGAGTTGATAAAGCACGTTCAAGAAAAATGGGTGGAACAGGTCTTGGTCTTTCAATTGTTAAAGAAATAATAGATGGAAATAATGGTACTATAAATATTAGAAGTGAAGTTAATCAAGGAACTGAGGTTAGCATAACTTTACCAACAAAATAGGGGGTGAGATAGTGAAATATATAGATACTCATGCACATTATAATGATGAAGTATTTAAAGATAATTTAGATGAGGTCTTAGATAAGTGTAAGCAAACAGGAGTAGATTATATTGTTAATATTGGATATAATAAAGAAAGTTCTGATAGGTCACTTGAGCTTGCCAATAAATATAGCTACATATATACAACTATAGGTGTACATCCACATGATGTTGGAAATGATAAAGCAATTGATATATATGATATTTATCAAGCTAATTCTAATAATAAAAAGATTGTTGGAATTGGTGAAATTGGATTAGATTATGCTTTTGTTAGCGATAATAAATTGCAGCAGGCTGATTTATTTATAGAACAAATAGAAATGGCAAATGCTTTAAAATTACCAGTAATAATTCATACAAGAGATGCATCTTTAGATACATATAATATTTTAAGAGAAAATAAGCCTCAATTTGGACTTCTATTTCATTGTTTTCATCCTACAGATGATTTGGTAAGGATGGTATTAAATGAAGGATATAGCGTGGCATTTGGTGGCAATATAACGTATAAAAGGAACTCATCTTTTGGGAAATATATTAAAGCGATACCAATTAATCAAATGGTAATAGAAACAGATTGTCCATATCTTTCACCTGAACCTTATAGGGGAACAATAAATACTTCAGCAAATTTACCAATAATTTGTAAAAAGCTTGCTGAGTATAAAGAAATGGATGTAGAATATGTCTGCGAAAAAGTATATAAAAATTCATTAGAATTCTTTAAAATAAAGCAAAAATAAGGAGAAAACATCTCCTTATTTTTGCTTTAAAAATTATTATTAATTGTTTTTATAACATTATTGATTATTGCTAATTGTTTATCAGTATAATATACTTCTGTTGCTTCACATACATAATTATCAAGAGAATCTGCAAATAAATAGTCAAGACTTACTTTTAAAGTATTTGAAAGTAAGATTAATTTTGAAAGACTTGGAAGTTTTATTCCACGCTCAATATCTCCTAAAAAATTTTGTGAAACTCCAATTTTTTCAGCCAGTTCAAACTGTGTCATATCAATTTTTATTCTAGATTCTTTAACTTTTTTGCCAAACATTTTTTTATTTATAACTTTATTTTCCACTTTAATCATCCTCACTATATATAATATACACTAAAAAATTAAAAAGGTAAACAAATAATATGTGTTAATAATTACACAATTAGTATGTGAGGAGTTATTTTATTTATTTTTCAAAATTTTCTACATAAATTTCATGCATTTTATCTAAAGCACTTAGTTGTTTATCTGTATAATAGCGTCTTTTAGGTTCTGAAATTTCAAAATGCAAGGATTCTTTTAATAAATAATCAGTACTTGCATTCAGAGTACTTGCTAATGCTACAAAAACATCTAAGCTAGGTGTTTTTATACCTCTTTCTATGTCACTGATATAATTTTTTCCTTTCCCTATTTTTTCTGCAAGTTTTGCTTGAGTTAGTTTAGATTTTTCTCTATATTTTTTCAATTTGCGGCCAAGTGCCTTTTTGTCCATGTTATCAACTCCTTTTTATATTAAATATATACACTATAAAAGTTATAATGTAAACAAATAGAGAGTGTTATATGTAACGCTGTTAGAATTACATTAATTTTGATAAATGTATATATTTCAACAAAAATATAAAATAAAAAATGTCATGCATTTTTTACAAAAATACATGACATTTTTCTAATTATTTAGATTAATAATAATTAAGTGATTGTTTATATGTAATTCACATTCACCTGCAGTTGTATTATATGTTTTATTTAATAATATACTGTCGTCTCCATATATATTTTTTATTTGTAAAGGTATTTCAGAATTATTAGTTATAAGTTTAATTGTATATTCTCCACTTTTTGTAACAGGAATTTTAGCAGTTGCAATATATGTTTTTCCGATCACAAAATCAAAGAATCTTCTTTGCATAAATATGTTATCACTTTCTGTAAGTTCTATATTAATTTTATTTCCTAAATTATGCTCACAAACTAATTTAAAATTGTCTGTTATAACATCACTAAAATATGCATTTATATATAATTCATCATCTTGAATTTTTATACTACTTATTTGAATACTATACTCTTGTAAATTCTTTATTGTTTTACCTTTTATACAAATATTATTTTGACTATCAATATATACTAATTTTTTTATATCATAATCTTTATTTTTGAACATTAATAGCATTATTAGTAGATAATAATTATCGTTAAAGTTATACGTCATTATGACATCATCAGTAACATTACTTAGTATATTTTCGCATAGTCTATAGAATTTGTTTAGTGTGGTTTTAGTTACAAAATTTGGTGTATCCATTCGTTTTACAATGTTATATATAAATATATATTGTAAAAAGATAGGAATATTTTTCCTAATTTTTTTCGAATCACGAAGTAAACCTTTATACACATAATCTAATACATCAACTAGCCAAAATTCAGCATACTCGTTTGTATTTGTTATTGAATTATTAGAATATCTTTTTCTATAATAATAAACTGCATCAGTATGTGAAATTATTCCGAATTTTGAATTTTTTAAAAATAATTTTGTATTAAAGTATAAATCTTCAGCTAACTTTAAATTTGTATTGAATTTATATTCTTTAAATAAGGACTTTTTATAAAATGAAGCCGCAGCAGAAAATATATAGTCCTGAGGTGTAATTTCTAAATCAACAATACGAGATTTATTTCCAAACTTTAAATATCTATGATATAATCCTTGTTGCTTTTCAAAACATTCTATAGGTAAAGTCACAATGTCTATTGTATCTTTATTTTGTTCAAAAAAATCATATACGACTTTAAGAGCATCTTTATGTAATAAATCATCTGAATCTAAGAAATTTAAATATTCGCCTTTTGCATATTTAATTCCAAGATTTCTAGCAGATGAAGCTCCACCATTTGATTTGTAATAATAGTGTATATTATTTGGGTATTTCGATTCAAAGTCTTTACATATTACCTTAGAATTATCAGTTGAACCATCATCAACTAAGAGTAATTCCACATTATCAATAAAACCAATACTTTGATTTATTACTGATTCGATTGATTCTTTTATATACTTTTCAACATTATACACAGAGATTATTATTGAAAATTTATAATTGTTTTTTACATCAATCATAGTAACATCTCCTTACTTAGCTCAATACATTATTATATACGATATATTTGTATTTTAGATAACAGATGTATTTTATCATAAAGAGCTATATAAAACAATCATTTATGTATAAATTTGCGTCCATATTCAGAACTTTTATAAAAAAAAGGTCAAATTATTGACATAGTAAGAAATAGATGCTATAATATTAAACGTAATATGAATCGGGGTGTAGCTCAGTTAGTAGAGCGCGTGGTTTGGGACCATGAGGTCGCAGGTGCGAGCCCTGTCACTCCGACCAACAGAAAAATATTCTTGAAAGACTTGAAACAACTGGGTTTCAGGTCTTTTGTTTTATCTAAATTTTAGTGCTTTTTAACCGTATTTGAGAGTGTCTGTAAAAGGCTGTAATA
>CALXJG010000059.1 GCA_944388565.1 uncultured Clostridia bacterium | reverse complement strand
GAAATCATCTTCTTAAAGAGTTAGCATAAAGTATACACTTTTTTTATAAATGTCCTTGACAAAGGGTACACTTTATTTTACTATCTTCTCATTTTATTTTGATATTAAAATACTAATATTATTTTAATTTTACTAGTATAAATATATATTCTACTATGTTTATAAGTTCAGATGTAAATAAAATAATACCACTGATTGCTGTAATTGTAATAGTTGATATTATAGGATTAAATATTATTATAATTCCTAGTACCATTGTAATAATAGAAAGTAATAATAGCATTAACCAGTTACTTCTTTCTACATTTTTTAAATTTAAAGCTAGTTGAAATTTTATAATACTACTTAAGATAATCCATACACCAATTATAATTGGAAATATAGTACTAATCCATTGTGGAAAAAATAAAGTAAATCCTCCAGCAATAATTTCTACTATTCCTTCTAAAAATTCAAAACTAAAAATTTTAAATTCTTGTGGTGTCTTGAAATATGATACTATATGAATAATACCATCAATAACTATAATTCCCGCGAATAATCTTACAATTACATTTATAGATGATAATGGCTTTAACATTAAAAATATTGATAATATAAGTAATAAAACTGATATTAACAATGTATTTTTACTATACTTTTTTATAAATTCTTGCATTTTTATTCCTCCTTTATTTTTTTATTAAGTGATTCATTCATTTGAGTAAATCTCTCACTAAGTTTCTTTAAAGCTCTTAAAATCACTTCTAAATCTTCATCGTTTTCATTTTCAAAAAAGTTTTTAAATCTTTCATCAAATAGACTATCTAATTTTGTAATCATATCTTTTGCTTTATCTGTAAGTGAAACTTCAACAACCCTTTCATCTTTTAAGTTTCTTGTTCTTACTAAATAACCATTCTTCTCTAATTTTTTACACATAGATGACATATTTCCAGCATCCATTATAGTTCGATTACTAAGCTCTCCTATTGGTATATTTCCTTTTTCAGAAATCACAGATAATATTTTAAATTGAATCACAGTTATTCCAAACATATCCAAAAAAGATTTCATAAACTTTTCGACATTAGAAGAGATTTCTGATAGAACTGTATCTACTTCTTTTCTATATCTACTAAAATTCACGATTTCCTCCTTTCATATAAGTTTAAAATAGTTGTAAAATATATTATATGTACTTTACATATTATATATCTTTTTCACTAATTTGTCAACATTTTTAAGGATATTTATACAAGTCACAATTTATCGCTTTATTGACTTTACATACAAATTAATATATAATATTAACATTGGATGTGATTACTTATGGATTTTAAAATATACTTTTTATATTTTATTTTATATAGTATCGTTGGTTGGTGTATAGAAATGATATATTGTAGAATATGCCAAGGTAAATGGGTAGACAGAGGTTTCTTATTTGGACCTTATTGTCCTATATATGGGTTTGGTGCAATAATTTTAATACTTTCATTACAACCTTTTTCAGCAAATCCCATACTACTTTTTATATTGTCTCTAATACTTACAACAACACTTGAATATGTAACAAGTTATGTTATGGAAAAACTTTTTAATGCAAAGTGGTGGGATTATTCTCATCTTCCATTTAATATAAACGGAAGAGTATGTTTACTAAATTCGTTAGAATTTGCTATATTATCACTTTTCTTAATATATTTAATACATCCAAAAGTTATAGATTTAATAAACATGATACCTTCTCAATATATAACTTTAATCGCAACTTCATTTGTAATCATTTTAGCTATAGATATAACTGCTACTGTTTCTGCATTAGTAAATTTAAAAGAAAAACTTTTATATCTACAAACAATTGGCGAACAAATTAAAGAAAAAGCTAATAATAAGATGCAAAATAGTGCACTTATAAAACAACTAGAAGAATTAAAGTTAGATATTATTAATAAAAAGGATATATTACAAAATAGATTAATAAATGCGTTTCCAAATATTGAAATACCTAAATTTAATAATACATTAGAAGAACTTAAAATAGCAATTCATAAATATCAGTATCAAAAGAAAACAAAGCGTAAAAAAAATTTAAGTATTGATAAAAAAAATAACAAAAAAATATCTTAAATAAAAAAGTCTCAGTAGAAATAATCTACTGAGTTTTTTATATCTTGATTAGTTCATATTTATCATTTCCAAGACCTATTTTTACAGCATGTTCAATACAACTTCTCCAATTTGTATCTGGATGATTTAAAGTTAAATTATCAACATATTTCAATTTATTCTTATCTAATTTTTCAATATTTTCTTCAAGTCTACTATTATGAACTGCACTTTGCTCATTTACTAAATCTATACATGCTAAGTCTAACGCAACTGGATCAAAAGAAGCAAGCATACCAATATTTGGTACAATTGGTACATCATTTTCACTATGACAATCACAATATGGTGATACATCAACAATAAGATTTATATGAAAATTAGGCTTACCTTTTAAAACAGCATATGTGTATTCTGCAATCTTTCTATTTAATATATCATTTGAATGATTTTCTCCGGTACTAATAGCATCGAAATTACATGTTCCAATACATCTTCCACAACCAACACATTTATTATGATCAATATGTGCTTTTCCAGCTTCATCAAAAGTAATTGCATCATGAGCACATTGTTTTGCACATAATCTACAGCCTACACACTTACTAATGTCATTTTGTGGCTTACCGCTACTATGCATTTCCATTTTTCCAGCTCTTGAACCACATCCCATTCCAATATTTTTCATTGCTCCACCAAAACCTGCAGATTCATGACCTTTAAAATGGTTTAATGAAATTATGATATCACTATCAGCAATTGCTTTTCCAATCTTAGCCTCTTTAACATATTCCATATCAATCTTTACTAATTCTTCATCTGTTCCTTTTATTCCATCAGCAATTATAACATGACAACCTGTTGAAAAAGGTGTAAATCCATCTTCATAAGCAGCTTCAATATGATCTAATGCATTTTTTCTTCTACCAACATATAAAGTATTACAATCTGTTAAAAAAGGTTTGCCTCCTAATTCCTTTACTAAATCAGCAACAACTTTTGCATAATTAGGTCTTAAATATGCAAGATTACCAGGTTCACCAAAGTGCAATTTTATTGCAGTAAACTTATTATTAAAATCAATATCTTTTATATTAGCTTTAAGCATTAATCGCCTTAACTTATCAAGTAAATTAACTCCATTTTTTACTCTAAAATCTGTAAAATATACTTTAGAAACTTCATTATTATTAGTGTTACATTTATTATTATCTTTTAACTTATATTCCATAATATCACCCAAGTATATTATATAATAACACAGTAATTATTTCAATTATAATATAACTATATATACTAACTTTTATAATAATTAAGTTTAGCTTTTTTCTTTTTTATAAAATAAAAAACACAAAAAATAACTCCAATAAATGCAATACTAAAAACTATATACATAATAGTATTATTTTTAAATAATGCTCTACTTGATACTACATATGTAGAACAGTGGTCTATCTCAAAAGTTATCATTCCATCCTCATTTACAACTAATCTCTTAGTTTTTAGTTCTAATTCTTTGTTTTCTACATTATAGTGATATAACAATACTTTATCTCCTGGTTTATATTTATCTCCTACATATACACTTATATCAACATAACATGGTATTTCTCCTTCATTTTTAAAGTTTAAATACATAACATCTTGTACATCTTTTTTTATCATATCATCTTTAATTTGCTCTGGTGCATCTGTAGATGTATTAATTTCAAGTGGTATATTGGTAATTTTTTTATCCATTATATATGTTCCATGAAAAGTCCATACATATTTTACCTTCCCCTCATTTTTATATATTACTGATACATCTTTTTGTCTGTTCTTCCCTAATACTTCTAATATTTCTTGATTCATTACTATATTATTGTTGGTTTCAAATCTTACTTCTCCTTGATTTTGATCCTCTAAAGAATCAATTACATCCTTAATATTAATCTCTTCAATAAAACATATAGGTTTTACAGATACCAATATTTCTGCAACCAATCCTTCCAGTTTAGCAGATATTATAGTACTTCCAATGTTAACTCCCGTTATGTTTCCATTATCTACAGTTACTATATTTTCATCTTCAGATAACCATTCAATTTCGCCTTTTAGTGCATCTTGAGGACTAATTTTTATTTCTAATTTCTGTGTTTTTCCTTTTTCTATTTCCATGGTATTACTTTTAAAACTTATACTACTTACACTCTTTATTATTGATAAATTTGTAGTTGCTGTTGTCTCATATTTTACTTTATTTCTATCTAAACTTTCATATTGTTTAGCTGTAAATATTATTTCATACTCACCAACTTCCATATCTAATTTATTACAATCTAAACTTAAGTAATATACTCCATTATTATTCCACAAGCTTAAACTCATAGTTTTAGAAAAATCTGCTTTTATTTCCAGTAGTTCATCATTTATTAAGTATTCATTATTATTAGCATCAACACCATATGCTCTTACTGGTATTATAACAGGTTGTTCTTTTCCATGAGTATAATCCTTTTTAAAACTATCATCAACTTTAAGATAAATGCTTTCAAATTCTGGGACAACTTTAAGAGGTATCTTTATAATCTTGCTATAACTTCCTACAGTAAAAGTTATATTAACTTTGTAATCTCCCTCTTTTAAATTAAATGTATCAATAGCATTTGTGTTACTTAATTCTACAATAGTAGAATCTTTTACAATAAATTCATTTGTTTTTTCTTCTATTATATAATTGGAATTTGTATAATAGTCAACCTTTACATTTATATCTTCACTTGTATCTTTACCATTTAATTTAACATTAAATTTTAAATTATTATCTTTTACATTTTTTGGAATTGTTAACTTATCTAATCCAATTGTCGTTATAATTAAAGAATCACTTTGTGAAGCAATTATATTTCCTAATGTAAGTGTCATAATAATCATAAATAAAATACTAATTTTTATAATTTTCTTATTCATTTTATACCTCATATAGTTAAATTAATATTATTATTTTTCACATTATACACATTTTTTATACTTAGGAAAAATCATATATAATTAATATAATATTTAACAAATTAACACATTTTGTTGTATTTTGTAATAATTTGTAATAAAATATATAAATATAGGAGCTGTTTATGGAAAATGTTAAATCAAATGAAAATGAAATCAATAAAAATATAAAACAAGAAAAATCTTTTGCCTCAGGCTTAAATTTTTATAAATTGTTTTGGATTTTTTATATAGGCTGTTTTGCAGGTGTAGTAATTGAAACTATATGGTGTATAATAACTAATGGGTATTTTGAAAGTAGAACTGCTTTAATACTAGAACCGCTAAATCCAGTATATGGACTTGGAGCTGTGCTTATTTCTGTATGTTTTGTAAAAATGACAGGATGGAAAAATATATTTATATATATAGGTAGCTTTGTGGTTGGCGGTGTATTTGAATGGTTTTGTAGTTTTTTCCAAGAATTAATATTTGGAACTGTATCTTGGTCATATGGTAAAGATTCTTTAGGTATTTTTGAAAGAACTAGTTTAATATACTGCTTTTTCTGGGGATTCCTAGGAGTCTTATGGGTAAGAGTCATATATCCATACATGTCAAAATTAATTGAAAAAATACCTAATAAAATAGGTAAAGTTCTAACTTGGATCTTAATATTAATTGTAAGTTTTGATATTTTATTTACTTCTGGAGCTGTACTTAGACAAAAACACAGAAGAGAAGGAAAAGAACCATCTAATCAAATTGAAAGATTTTATGATGAAAAATTTAATGATGATGTATTAAAAAAATTCTATCCACATATGACGGTTGTAAATTAACCGTCATTTTTTCTTGTTATTTTGCAAATACTATGTTATAATCTATTAAAGATTCATATTTATCAAATTTTTAATAAAAGGAGAGATGTTTATGGCAAAGGTTGAAGAAACTTTGAAAATGGATGATATGGTGTTTAAAATTGTAACAGAGGGATTTATACGGAAAAGATATACATTAGAGGCAACTATTCCAATGAGTTACATTTCACCTCTGAAAAACAAAATATTATCAATAATCACAACTCAAAGTGAACTAAAAAAAATCCCCAGTAATTCTAAAAAGAAGAAAAATTTCTTTGCTGTTATAAAAATAGACTCTGATATTGCATATATAAAAACTCCAATAGCAGATAAATTTCACGCAAACAATTTACTAAACATATTATTAGATTGTAAAAATATGAGTAATTCTTTAATTAGTTAACACTACAATTAAAGGGGGATCTTAATATAATGTACCCAATGGAGTGGACACTAAAAAAAAGAGTGTCTTCACATTGGGTACATTTTTGTGTATAATAATA
>CALXJG010000058.1 GCA_944388565.1 uncultured Clostridia bacterium | reverse complement strand
TTCATATTTTGTGTTAAATTTTGCTTACATTTATATTACATGACCTTTTTTTATTTATTTGGCTGTGAATAGTAACATATTTTTTACATATATATTTTAATACACTATACATATAAAGTTTTGCAAAAATAATCAAATATTAAGGTCAAAACATTGATTACACATATAAGTTGTGCTATAATCTTAACATAAAAATCATTAAGGAGGGCATTCTAATGAATCTTTCAAGATTAAATAGGTTTAAATCAAACCAAGAACGGCTATCAAAAGAAATAAATAAAGTAATTAAAGTAAAACATCATATGGAATATTCAGAATTTCTACCAAGTGCTTATGAAGATCCAAAAACTGGAGTTATTAAATTAGAAATACCTTGCCAACAGCAATTAAAATACTCCACAATATATCCTTCATATTTAAAGCAACGTATATTCGTAACCATTGTTTTTGAAAAGAAGTTAAACAGATTAGAAATTTCAAAACTAAAGAAAATTCTAAAAAGAGGTCACGAAATTGTGGATAAACGAATTGTAACCTATTCTATTAATCCACATAAAATGTAAAATATAGAACACGGAATTATATTTCGTGTTCTACTTTGTCTTATCTTCTATCTCTTCTACTTTTATTTTTTGTTCGGTCATATTAGTCCAATGATGATACCTAGGCACAAAATCATAGCCTCTTTTTGCCACATCTTTTTTATCTTCTCTTTCAATTTCTAAATTATATTTTAAATCTACGTTATTTTTATCCTTTTTTTCTTTCATAATTATCACCTAGTTATATTATTATCTAAGCTTTAATTATTATACTTAATTCTACTATTCTTGCTCAAACTCTTCTTCTGTCATTTCACCATTTTCATTTTTTACAAGTATATTAATTCTTTTTTCAGCATCATCAAGTTTTTCACTACATTCTTTAGAAAGTTTTATACCTTTTTCAAATTCAGATATTGCTTGTTCTAAACCTAAATCTCCTTTTTCTATTTCTGTAGCTATTTTCTCAAGTTCTGCTAAACTTTCTTCAAAAGATTTATCAGACATAAATTTCCTCCTATTCAACTATTACATTAATTTTTCCGTCAACTAATGTTAAATTTAATTTATCATCTTTTTTAACATCTTTTACAGACTTTATTACTTTTCTTTCTTTATTTTCTACTACACTATATCCTCTAGTAAGTGTTTTTAAAGGACTAAGTGCATCTAATTTTGAAATAGTCTGCATACATTTTGACTTATATCTTTCTATTCTTAAACGAATATTATTCTCTGATTTCCTAATAGTACTATCTATTATCATCCTATATCTATTTATAATATCCAAAGGAACTTTTTCTAATTTTGCTGCTTTAATTCTTTTTACATATTCACGTTTCCTAATTATATAATTTTGTATACCAATAATTATCCTATTTCTATCTGTAGATATTTTTTGTACAATATCACTATATTGTGGATAAACTAATTCAGCAGCTGCTGAAGGTGTTGGTGCTCTTAAATCAGAAACAAAATCACATATAGTAAAATCTGTTTCATGTCCAACTGCTGATACTACTGGAATCTTTGATTCAAATATTTTTCTTGCTAAATTTTCATCATTAAATCCAAATAAATCTTCAAAAGAACCTCCACCACGAGCAATTATTATTACATCAACATTATTTAACCTATTAAATGTATCAAGCCCTTCTATTACAGTTTGTGCAACATTAACACCCTGAACAGCAGCAGGATATATTAATAAATTAACATTTGGATAACGTCTAGTAGTTACGTTTATTATATCTCTTACAACTGCTCCAGTTCTTGATGTTATAACCCCTACTCTATTTGGAAGATATGGTAACTTCTTTTTATGTGCACTATCAAATAATCCTTCTTTATTTAGTTTTTCCTTTAATTGCTCATAAGCTAAATAAAGTTCACCAAGACCTTCAGGAGTCATAGTTCTACAGTATATTTGATATGCTCCATCTCTTTCAAATACAGATACTTGTCCAGTTATAACAACTTTCATTCCATCTGAAGGTTTAAATTTGATTAAACTTGCAAAAGATTTAAACATAATACATTTTATAGTAGATGTATCATCCTTTAACGTAAAATACAAATGACCTGTATAATGTGCTTTAAAATTAGTTATTTCACCTTGTATAGTAATGTTATTTAAATATACATCTTTGTCAAATATCATTTTTATATATTTATTAATTTCAGATACAGTATATATCTTCCCCATTTAATCACACTCAACCTTCATCTTCTATAACTTTTGCAATAACACCATTGATAAATGATTTAGAATCATTATTTCCATAAGTTTTAGCAAGTTCAACAGCCTCATTAGCTGATACCTTAGGTGGTATATTTTCCATATATTTTATTTCATATATTGCAAGTCTTAAAATAGCTAAATCTATCTTTGCTATCCTTTGAATAGTCCAATTTTTTAATTTAGATAAAATTATATTATCAATAGTTTCAAGGTTCTTTACAACACCATTTAATACAGTCTCTATATACTCTTTTTCATCGTCTTCATTTTTATTTTCTTCATAACAAAATTTTAGTATCCTATCAATATCTCTATTTTCAAACTCCAATTGATAAATACATTTAAAAGTATTATCTCTTGCTTTCTTTCTTCCCATTACAAACTCCTATTTTTCATCGTCTTTTTTTTGATAATAATATACATTATCTTTATATCCTTTATTTTTAAAATAACTAAAGACATCTTTTATTTTTCCTTCATTATCTTGTATCTTCTTACCAACAAATATTGCAAGTCCAATTAAAGCTACAAGTATAATTGCTTTAGTTAAAAAATCTACTATACCTATAGCATATAAAACTACTACTATAAGTACACAAATAATTACATATTTATTTTTTACTACATAATCCCAAAAATCTTTCACTTAACTCACATCCTATTTCTTTTGAGGCTCCATGTATACTCCTCTTATTTTTATATTTGCTTCTTTTATTTCTACAGTTGTTTGTTTTAATACACTACTCTTAATATTTTCTTGTAACTTAGCAGTAAGTGTTGGAACTACTGTATCAGGTAATATCATTGTATATATATTAGCTATTACCCCTGTTTCATTTATGCTAATTTCAACTTTTACATTTCTTAATTCTGCATAATTCCTAGCTACACCAAGTATTATACTTTCAAAAGTATCTTTAGTTATATATACTGTTCCTTTCTCTGTTTTTATAGCTAGTCCACTTCTCATATCGTCTCCGCTATCAGAATTAGAAAATACTCCTACAAGTCCAAGTAATGCAAATATTGCACCTACAATTAAAAATATCATTTTATTTGTTACTAAAAAGTTAGCAACTGGATCAAATATTACATTTACTTTTATCATTTCAGTAGATATTAAAATTAATACAACTGAAAGTGCTATAATTATTATTGAAAATAATATTAATAAAAACTTTTCAAAACCTTTCATACAAAAAATCTCCCCCAAAAAAGAACTTAAAGCCCAAATAAAATATTTGGGCTAAGTATAATAATTATTCACCTGCTTCTGATACATTTTTTTCGTCTTTATCAAATGTTATACCTTGTACATTAATATTTACACTTGCAACTTCAAGTCCTGTCATATTTTCAACAGCATTCTTTACAGCATTTTGTGCAGCCCAAGCTATATCAGGAATTCTTACACCATATTTTACATTAACATATAAGTCTATTGTTACTTTTTTACCTTCAAGACTTATTTTTACACCTTTAGAATATTTTTTACTAGAACCAAGTATTTGATTAATTCCATCAACAAATCCTAAAGTCATTCCAGCTATACCTTCTACTTCAGATGCTGCAAGACCAGCTATTATACCTATAACATCTTCAGATATATTTAAATTAGTTGCAATCTCTACATTTGATTCTTCAACAATTTCTTGTTTTCCTTCTTCTTTTACTTTTTTCTCACTCATACAAAATTCCTCCTTATAATTGGTAAACTATTACAATTTACAATTATATTATAACCCAATTTATATAAAAAGTCACGTTTTTTCACAAAACTTTCAACAAAATCAAAAAAAAATTATACATATAGCCAAAAAGCTATATGTATCAAAAGAAAAGAAAATATATTAGCATTCAAATTTATAAGTTTAATGTTTCTTTTTTAACAACTCCTGAAGTGTTTATATAATAATCATGTGAACTAATTATTGAAGCTGTATCTTTTTTTATATCAAAGATATCATAACAATTTATAACATAACCAATAGCTTCATTTATATCTAAATATTCATTTACTTTATCTACAAATTCTTGTTTTCCATTTACAACAAATACAAAAGTTTCGTTATTATAGTCATGGGTTATTTTTTCGTTTAACCATTCAGTATAAAAAGATTTATCATTAATCTTTTTATAAAATCTTGAAATTATATTTTTTAATTTTCTTTTTTCACTCTTTTCATTTATATAGATAACTTTTACATCTTTTAATTCATTATTTATAAAATTATTTGATATTATATATGCATGTGTAGAATTTACTGTAAAACAACAAAGTTTAATTTTATTCATCTTTTGTTCCCCCTTTTTATAGTTTAATTTTAACACTCTAACATATTAAAGTCAACGAAATAATTTATCTAGTTTTGTACTGTTTTGTAGAATAATACGTTTTTTATACGACATAATTTTCATTAGTACAAATTATGATATTAATCAAATTTATAAGACAAAAATTGCAACAAATTTTTGGTATTTTTTTTTTAATAATACTAAAAATATTTTTAGGTGATAAAAATGAATAATAAAAAAATTAATAAAGTAGCTTTCATAGCAATTTTTTCTTTTATTATTTTGAATATATATATAGGAATTAAATTATATGAAAAAAAGGAAATTACTGATAATATAATACGTTTACACGTAGTTGCAAATAGTAATGATACTAAAGATCAAATAGAAAAGTTAAAAGTGCATTCTAAAATACAAGAATATATAAATAACTTAAATATAAAAGAAGAAAATATACTTGACTATTTAAAAAATAATAGTAATGACATATTAAATATAGTTAATTCTACATTGAGTAATGATAATATTAATTATGACTCTTATATAAAAATCGGAAAAATTAATTATGAAGAAAAACAAAGTGTTACAGAAGATATGCCTAGTGGTTCATATAATAGTATGCAAATAATACTTGGAAAAGGTGAAGGTAAAAATATCTGGTCTTTTATATTTCCAAATGAAGAAAATATAAAAAAATTAGAAAATTATAATACAATACTCCCAAATTTATCTAATATATATGAAGATAATAATTATACTAAAGAAAATGTTGAAATTGAATTTAAAGCTGTAGAAATTTTTAATACAATTAAAGAAAAAGTAAATGAAATAATATAAAAGCGGATATTACTATTCGCTTTTATATTATTTCAGTAAAACCTTTACTATTAAATTTTTTCCTTATTATATTTTGAAGGTCTTGTTTATTCTTAGTAATCTTATAATCTTCTGGTAAATCTACACTATCCACAGCATACATGCATGAGTTTCTTTGCAAACGTAACTCTTTTATATTAACATCACTTTTTTTATATAAATAATTATAATCTTTTCTTGCATCTACTCTATTTTGATAAGCAATAATATGTCTTAACTTAGTAAATTCATTATTTTCATTATAATAATAAACTACTATTGACCTTTTACCACTTTCATATGATATACTGATTACCGTGTCCCCTACTATACCTACTTTATATGAATTTTCTGGATAATTATTATTTATTAAAAAATTATTATTTTCATCATTTATAACTTTTACAGCAATTGCACTTGTCACTATTAATAAAATTACAATTATAACTATAAATATTGGTAATCCATAATTTTTATTATTCATTTTTATCACCTATAAATATTATAATATGAAAATTTATACTTTTAAAAATTTCGACAAAACTCGACTGTTTTTTTGTCGAAAAATAACTTATCTCTTAAATCAAAATAAAACCTCATATCAAATCAACTTTGATATAAGGTCTTATTTTTTATATATTTATTAATCTTTTATAAGCTTTGCTCCTAATTTTTTACCGCCCAAAACATGAAAATGTAAATGGTTAACAACTTGACCGCCATCTTCCCCACAATTGCTAATAACTCTGTAACCACTATCTAAAATGTTACATATTTTAGCAACTTCTTTTACTGCTTTCATACATTCCATTATATATACTTCATTTTTTGAATCAACTTTATTTAGATTATCTATATGTATTTTAGGTATTATTAGTACATGTACCGGAGCTACTGGATGTATATCATAAAAAGCATAAACATAATTATTCTCATATACTTTTTTACTACTTACTTCACCATTTATAATTTTACAAAATAAACAATCTTCCATATTAAATTTCATTCCTTTCTCGCTTCGCTCAAAGGCACACATAGGAATGAAAACCTTGAGTTCGAAGCATA
>CALXJG010000057.1 GCA_944388565.1 uncultured Clostridia bacterium | reverse complement strand
TATTATTATACACAAAAATGTACCCAATGTGAAGACACTCTTTTTTTTAGTGTCCACTCCATTGGGTACATTATAAATGAATCCGTCTTTCTTTTTAAATTACTATTCAAAATCATTTGCTGCTCTATTATCTGTATCATATAATACAACAGTTCCCTTAATTTTATTGTACATGTCATTATTTGCTATTTTCCATGTTCCACTTTCTAATTGTAAACCTAAAGAATTAGCTGGCATATCAGCACCTGGTGTTGAGAATCCCATAAATCCTTCATAATCCCATTGTGATGTATTTCCTTTTCCTGTTGATTTATCATTTTGATTATATGAAACTCTTATATCATTTTTTGTATCAACACATGTTATATTAAATTTTACTCCAATATATCCATTTGTTAATGCTTTATTTAAATCACTCTCTCCTGCTGGTAATGCTAATGTTGAGTTTGGTAATTTAAATTCTCCATACCAAGATTGTATGTAATTATCATCACTTGTACTCATCATATCATCTGTTAGTCTAAATGAATCACTACCAATTTTCAAAGGTTCTAATTTTGTTGACATTGTACTTATATTACTTGTTGTTTCATTAGTTGTTCCATATCTATAGCCATCATTTGGTTTAAAGTATATTGTATAACCACTACCTATGAATTTAACATATTTTCCAGACGAATTTTTATAATATAATTCTATATTATCATTAAATGTATTTCCATCTTTTGATATGTAATAATATGATGGTTTTATTTCTATATATCTACTATTGTCACTTGAATCACTCTTTGAATATTTACCTGATGTTTTTAAATCAAAGCTTATTCTATATCCTAATTTTGGAGCTTGAACATAATTTCCTGCTGTATGTTTGTATGGTCCAAGTGGAATTATTAATTTTGATGGAACTTTATCTATATTTGTTCTATCAGTTATTACATTGTTACCGTTACCATATATACGTAACTGTTTTATACCAGAGAAGTATACTGTACCTGTTATACTGTTTACTTCACCTGTTGTAGAGTTAATATTTCTAAATACATTTTTAAAGTTTACATCTAAACAATCTGTTACTTCAAAATCATATATTCTACCAATATTAATTATATCTTGTGTTACCTTTGCAAAATAATTAGAATCTTGTGACATATTTAATCCCAAATCAGCATGATTTACTTTTTTGTTTCCATCACATAAATATGTTACTTGAATTATATAATTGTTGTCCACATGTTCATCTTTTGTAGATGTAATAGTTACCTTATCTAATACAGCATTTTCAAAATTTGAACTTGGAAGATTATATGTAACTCCAATTATTTTAACATGGTTTCCACTTGATGAAAGCGAATCAGTTTTATTTTCACTATTTTCATCGAATCCACTTGATGGAGTAGCTTCTATAGAGCCACCTTTTTCAACTCTTATTTTTTCACCAGCTTTTATTACTCTTCCATTTGTAAGCTGAACATCAAAGTCAAACATTACAATATAATGTGAAAGATATTTATATGTATCTTCTGATTTTATTTTTGCATAACCGCTATTTTTACCAGAAGCAATTGTTGGTGTTAAAGTAAACTTAGTATTCTTTTGAATAATTCCTTGATCTTTATTTGAATGATTTACAGAACCTTCTGATACTATTTTTGCATCTCCAATTACAAGTGGGGTATATACATTTACTTTTGTATTATTTAAAGCTGTTACAGTTGATACACCTGTATTTGCTACTCTATTTAAGCTTGTATTATTACCTCTTGAAACTACAGATACAATATCATATGTAGCTCTTCCAACTGGTTCTCTTAATCCATTGTATTTATTACTTGGTACATTAAGTATTGTTGTGTAATCATCTTTTGTTACATTTGCACCTGCTGGTACATTTACTGTAGTTAAAGGTGATTGATTTTTTAAACTATCTCTTGATGCTATTATTTTACTATTAACATCTACGTTATAACTTAGTGATACTGAATTATTTCCATTAACTACACCATTTGGTGAATTACTAACAAAATATTTAGTACTTTCATCAGCAGTTGAATTATCTACTCTTGCACCTGTTAATCTATATGTATCATAAGTATATATGTCATATTTATTTGAACCATCTGAATTAAATCCAATTAAATTATATACTAGTGTATATGCCTTGTAAGTTGGAGTTGTTACATATGGTTTTATTTGCTCACCTGCTGGTACATAAGCAACTTTACATGTACCATTTGCTCCAATACTTGTAGAACCTAAATCTTCACCATCTTTTTTAGGATCAATATCTAATGATGGTATTATTCCTGTTCCATCTGGATCAGCTGGTTCTCCTGGTGTTTCAGGTGGTGTAACTGGATTGTCTGGGTTTGATGGTGTTCCTTGAGTTGTTTTTGTATAATAGAAATCTATACAATAATATGTATTATTTCCGGAAACAGTAGCTTGAGGTTTATTTACAGTTTGAGACCTATCTTTATTAGTCATAGCTGTACTTAAATTTGTTGAGCTACCCATCTTATATCCATTATATGTATAAACATCGTTTTCATATATTATAGTTCTTGACTTATCAACAATCATTGAATCTCTAAGTCCTATTGTATAAAATTCACTATATCCTGATGGAATAGCATTTGTTGTTCCATTTAATTTGTTATATCCATTATTTATTACTTTCTTTGCATTGTTTGAATTACTATCAATTAAAGTTTGATTTAAATCTGTTAATCTTGAATCCAATATTGTATAGTTACCATTAGAATCTTTTACTAAATGTCTTACATATACTTTCTTAGGTGGTTCTTGATTATATTTTACTACTATTAAAGTATTATCATATAAATTATCATATTTATCTTCTAATTGTTTTCTTAATTCTTCCATACTTGAAGTTTTATTTCCAGATGTATTTACTACTTCTTCAATTCCAGGCATTGTTTGGCTTGATTTATAACTAATACCTCCAAATGTATAATCTTGTATTGTAGGTATTGATATATTACTTCCAAATGTATTTCCATCTTGATCCACTAAAGTTCCATTTTCTTTAGTAAATGTTCCTGATACAGTTCTTCCAGGTATTTCTTTTAAATTTCCATTTAAATCTTCTTGTACAAATACAACCTTATAATTCTTACCTGTTAAAGACATTGGTATATATAGATAGTTATCATATACATTTAGCATAGAAGTTGCATATAAAGGATCTTTAGAAGCAAGTAAGTATTTTCCGCCATCACTACCAAAAGTATATTTTATACCATGCATATCTCCCCAATATGTACCTCTATTACTTGAAGTATACCTTCCATAATTAACTATATTATCAAATGCTTCAGCTGCATTATTCCACTCATGTTTTGGATCTGCATCTGTTTTTGCCATTTCTGAGAACATAGTTCTATAGTAAGATCTACCATTTACATCCACAATTTCATATAAATTTGGATTTTTTAATATTGTATTTAATATAAAGTCTTTTCTGATTGCCCATCTTGTTATTTGTGTATCACTAGTTATACCAGAGCTTGGAGATGTAGCTACATACATAACTCTATCAATATATGCCCCTGATTTTTCATAGTCTGGATCTGCTCTCTTAATATTTGGCTGGAAACGTACAACAGCTGCCTTTCCAGAACTTTCTAAACTACTTATATCTTTAGAAGATGTTACATTTGACACTCCCACAGAGCCAAATTTAATATTTAACATATTACCACTAGATAAATCAGAAACATCTAAAAGTTTTAAATAACCACTATATGTATCATATCTCATAGTTATATTATTGGCATTAGTAGTTGTTGTATAATTAGATAATGGCTCTTTATGAAATACCATAGCGTAAGCGTCCCATGAATATTCATTCCCACCAGTATTTAATATTACATCATAATCCCAATTTCCAAGTCCCACTCTATTAACTTTTTCATCATCATAAGGAACAGTAATTGTATTTATATATACACAATCATCAGAATCTCCTGTTACATCGCCTAAAAATTTTAATGTATTAGCTTGTACATTATTTATAAGGGAAAACATTAAAGCAAATACAAATAAAATAACTACATTAAATAAAATCTTTTTCTTATTCATATTATTTTCCCTCACTTTCTACTCTTGCTATTCCAGAACTTTGACCACTAACTAACATATTGATTAATGGTGATTGTGAAACATATAAACTAGAATTATTAAATACTGAACCTAATCTTACATCTGCATAACAAGTAAATGATGTTCCACTATATCTTACTTCATTTGTATCAAACAAAAGAAGATTTTTATCAGTATCAGAACTTTTTACTGTAAGTTCAATTTTTGTCCTTGCCCTATAATTTATTCCATCATAATATACAATTGGTAACTGTACTGTAGCTTTTCCTTCTAGTTTAATTTTATTTGTTTTTACATATTCAACATAACTTTTAATTTGTTCGTCTTCAATTATTCCAACTGATAGATTTGATACTTGAGTTTTAAATTCTTCTTCATTTATAGTTTCATAATCTATGTTCAATAAAATATTATAATATGCTTCAACATTTGATTTAATTGTTTCATATCTATCTTTTATATCTTTATATGCTTGTGCTGGAGTTTGAAACTTTTCTTCTGTATCTTTTATAAACTCAGCCTCATATATTTCTTTTGGTACTTCACTTAAAATATATGGATAACTATCTTTATTAGCTGGTAAATTGTTTTCATCTTGTTCAATGCTTCCATATGTTACATTATATTTTTCAAAAGTTTTTGAAATTAATTTATTAAACTGAGCTTTTGTAATATCCTTAGTTGCTTTTAATTTTTCTTTTTCATTATCTATTATTCCATTTGCAATTAAATCTCTAATTGCTTTTTGTTCACTGTCAGAATACTCTTCCATATCTTTTATTACTACATCTTTTGCTTTTCCATATTCTTCATCTAGTAAAACTTTTTTAGCTTTTGATATAGCCTTTATTGCATCTATATAGCTTGCATTTGAAGCTTCATTTTCTGCCGTAACATAAGCTTGTTCAACAATATTCATATTCTTTGCATATTCAGCCCAAATAGCATTCCCATAAGTATCAGTTGGTGTTTGTGCTATATCTGTAATATCATCTGTATTTAATAATGCCGCTATTACAATTTTTAACATTTCAGATCTTGTTACATTTTCAGAAGAATTTGCTGATTGATTATTGTAAAGTTTAGCAAAACCATATGTAGTCATTTTTTCTTCGTATATTTTTTGTTCTTTTCTATTACTAAAATTTAAAATAAATATAATTCCTAGTACTACCGCTAGTATAAGTACTGCTGCTACTATAATTATAATTATCTTGTTTTTAGTTTTACTTTGCTTATTCTCTTTCATATAATAACCTCTCTTAACATATTATTTAACACTTCCTGCTGTTAGATTTTGAATTGGAGCTTTTACAACATAATACAAATTATAATCCTCAACTACATCTACAGGTACATCTACGATTGTTTCTACTTTCTTGTTATCATATATAAATGTATTATCATTTCCTAAATCACCTAATAATACATTTTCCATAAGATTTGATTCAACAGTATATTCTATCTTTGTTCTTACTCTGTAAACTTCTCCATCAAAATATATAGCTGGTATTTGTACTTTTGCTGAACCTACAACTTTTATATTATTATCTTTTACATATTTTACATATTCAGCTATTTCTTCTGTAGGAATTAAATTTAAAGTAGCATCTGTTAAAGCTTCTCTTAATCCTTCTTCTGTTATTGTGTTATAATCAACATTTAATATTGTATTTAAGTATTGTTCAACATCATATTTAAATACGCTATATTCTGTTTTAACTTCACCATATGTTAATTTTGCATTCTTGTATTCAGTAGAATCAGCAACATAATTTGGTATTTCATATACACTTTTATCTATATTAGCTAAAGTATATGGGTAATCAGCAATATTACTTGGTTCTTTAGCTTTATTTATATTTACTTTTTCATCATCTAAAGTTAAAGTATTGTAATTTAAAGCAAAGTTTATAACTAGTTTATTTAAATCACCTTTTGTTAAATTTTTTCTCCAGTCATAATCTTTATTTTCTATAACTTCATTTTTAATCATATCTTTAATTGCAAATTGTTGGTCTGCCTTAAAAGCTTCTAAATTTTTTACATTTGTTTCAACTTCTGTATCTAAAACTTTCTTTAACAATTTTGTTTTAGCTTTTGATAGATAAGTAACTGCATCTATAAATGTTGCTTTATCATTCTGATTTACATTTGTTATCTCACTATCAGCTATCATTTCAAAAGACTTAGCATATTCGACCCATAACTGATTATCATATTCCAATTTATCTTCATAATCACTATATCCATCATAGCCTTCTATAATAGTTGTTAAATCAAGCAATTCTGCTATATCATCTCTATTTAAGGTTACACCTATTACCATTTTCATAAGCTCAGATTTAGAAACCGTCTCATCTGCCTTGGCACTTTCGTTGTTATACAGCTTATCAAAACCATATGAAATCATATCATTATCATAATCAATATTAGATTTATTTCCACCTAAAATAAACACTAATATTAAAACCACAATTATTACTACTATTATGGCAATTAATAATATAGTAATTTTAGATTTAAAAACTTTCTTTCCTTCAGCTTTTTCAACCTTTTGATTCTCATTTTTCATATTTCCACCTCAAATAAAATTATACAATTATATTATATATAAAAAAGAAAAAAGTATCAAGCAAATTGTCATAATTTTTTTGTTTTTTTATCACTTGCAAAATTTTCATTGCCAATGCAACAACTTTTTTCCTAAAAAGTGTTGTCATATTCTCGTTTTATATTTTTGATT
>CALXJG010000056.1 GCA_944388565.1 uncultured Clostridia bacterium | reverse complement strand
AAACTGCTTGACAAGTATTTTTGAATATGGCTTGTTTCTAAGGATAGAGGCTATACCCAAGCGTCCACTCCGACCAGTTAAATAGTATACTTATGAGTATTAATCAAGGTGATTTGGTTGATACTCTTTTTTATAATATAGTAAATAAAAAAGAGGAGACCTTTATGAGAGTTATAGAATCTGTTTTAAATAATAAAGATTATTTAGAAGATTTAATTACAAGAAGTACATATCATTCGAACGCTATTGAGGGAAGTACACTTACTTATGCTGAAACTTATGCTATTCTTTACAATGACAATAGCTTTAAGATTGAAGGAAAAGAACCAAGAGAAATATATGAGGCTATCAATCATAAAAAAGCATTAGAATTAGTTTTTAAAAGTTTACAAAATAATGAACAATTTGATGAGAGATTTATAAAAAAATTAAATGAAACTATAAATAGAGATATTAAAGATACAGAAGGTTATAGAATTGTACAAGTATTTATTCAAGGTAGTGATCATATTCCACCAGAACCTGAAAAGGTCCCAAATTTAATGATGTATTATATTTATAATTATAATCATGATGAACAAGATATATTTGCTAAAATTGCTAAATATCATATTGATTTTGAAAAAATACATCCTTTTGAAGACGGAAATGGAAGAACTGGTAGATTACTTATAAACTGTGAATTATTAAAAAATGATTTACCACCTGTCGTTATAGTAAAAGAAGATAGGGTAAAATATTTTGAGTTTTTAAGGAATAATGATAGTACTGGATTAGCCAAATGGATAAAAGAATTATCAACTAGAGAAGAAGAAAGAATGGAGAAGTTTGGATATCCAAAAAATTAAAGAAAAAATATAATTACCAAAAAGCATTTTATTTTCTTCAAATAATTATTTACATTATAAAAAATTATATTAATCGTAAATGATTTTAAACAGCGATAAAAAACTATAATAAGCAGTATTGACTAATATTTTTTTATATAATAAAATATTTACGAGGTGAGATTATGAAAGTTGTAAAATTTATTTTTGTAACAGTTATAATTTTGGTTATTACTAGTTTTATACCATTCAAGCTATTTGATAAAGTTAAAGATGATCATTATTATTCTCAAGCTGATGGAACATTTATAAAAGGTCCTATGGGATATATGCAAATAATATCTCAAAATGAAAACATTACAGATGAATTGAAAAATGACGTTTTTAATCTTTCAAGTGAATATTCTAACATAATTCAACATAAACAAAAAGCATTTATTAATCTGTTTTTTTATGTATCAATAATATTAGGGGTAATGTTAATAGTTTTAGGTATAGTTTTATTGAAAGTAACTAAATATAGTCTTTTAGGTAAATGTTTAATAACAGCTGGTGTTATTTCAATTCTTATATATATATATATGTATACATCTACGTTAAATTCTCTGACACCAATATATAACATGTAAAAAACAACTTCATCCGAAGTTGTTTTTTAGTTTATATATTTTCATTTCTAATGTTTTCGATAATACTTTCATTGTTAACATTTTTTAGACAATATTTTTCTATAACTATTACAAGAACTAAAATAAATATATTTATAACAAGTATTAAATTAGCCGATAACATAAATCTAACAATATTAATTTTACTTGCAAAATAATAAATAACCGTATTGATTCCTACTCCTAAAAGTGTACCAAATATTATAGATTCTATACAATAAAATAAACTTTCCAAATATATTAGATGATTAAATTCTTTTCTTGTCATACCTATACTTTTTAATATAGAAAACTCTCGTTTTCTTAAAGTAATATTTGAACTTAGTATATTATAAATATTAGTTATAGCTATTATAGTTATTATTACGGTAATCCCATATAGTAGTATAGTTATTATTAATGTAGTTTGACTTTCTTTTAATATTTCTAATTCAATATTTTTGGCTAGAATTTCATCATAATTTTTTTCTATATATTTGCAAAATTCTTGTGGGCTATTTGTATTTACTGCTAAATATTGTACTTTATAATTTTTAAAAAGCTTATCAAAAAGTTCATCACTTATAATAAATTGTCCAATTTGTGAATTTGTATTCTCATATCCCATTGGAGATATGTCAGTTATGTAAGATACTTCTAAATTAATTTTTTGCTTTTCCTCCATGGTTTCTGCTTTTATAGTATCACCAACTTTTAAATATATCAATTTTACTTTTTTATTTCCATCAGACATATAACTTATTATATCATTTTTCCATATAACTCCGTTTTTACAAGCATTATAATCTGCCCCAATTTTTTCTACATATCTTTTATATTCATCTTCGCCTAATGCCAAAATAGAATAACCAAATTTATCATCTATACTACACTTTGACAAATAAAAATTATATTTTTCTTTAGAAACATGTTCAGTCAAATCTAAAAATACTTGTTTTATCCTTGAAAGAGAAGATTTATTTATATACGAACTTTTAGATATCTCTGTTAATGTATTATATTTAATATTATCTTTTTCAAAAGCTTTATATCCTAAAAGTATATTATATTCTCTAGTTTGATAAAGTTCTGTTGTTAATTGATGGGTATAATTTACAAATGAATTTACACCAATTATCATACAAATGCTTATAATTAAAGTATATAAAATAGAATTATATTTTTTATTGTTTCTTATTATATTTTTATAAGATATTACACCACCAATTCCAAATATTTTTTTTATTAATGATTGAATTTTTACTTTTTTACCTTCTATTACTATATTATTCTCAACATTTTGCATATAGGTTGTTATAGGTGAAATATTATTTATCCTTTTTAAAGCTTTCATGCTAGCAAAATATACACTTATGTAGGATAAAATAATACTTACTAAAATTACCCAAAAGGGGATGTTGTATAATATATCAACATTTAAAAGTCCATCGTTTTTAACAAGTATTTTTTTTATTATAATTATTAAAACAGAAGTAAAAATGATACTAAAAAATATACCAATTATAATTCCAATTGTACATATAATATTATTTTCTTTAAAAGCTAATTTTTTTATTTCGGATTTTTTTGCTCCAATACATGACAATATGCTATATTGTTTTATCTTATCAGATATTAAAATATCAAAGCCACTTTTTAATATGATGGTACTGCATACAGTTAGTATTATTATCATTATTATAATTATAAAAGAAATTGCTTTTACAAAACTAAAACCTTCTGCTACACCAAATAAATTTAACAATTCATAATTTGTTCCGTATCCCACATTGTTATTTAAAGATAAATTTTCTTCAATTTCAAATGCTTTTTTAACATTTTTATACTTTACAGAATAAGAAGCGTAATCACTTATTTTATCAATCATAGAAATTGCTGTATAACCTGCTGCCTTATATGGCTCAATTGCTTCATTTGGTCTTTTTATAATACCAACTATTTTATAGGTTTTATTACCTAAAAATTCTTCTGTTATTCTGTTCTCTTTTTTCATACTTTTTAAATAAGTAGTTTTTTGAGAAATTACTTCACTATTATCCAAAATTAATCTATTTAGTTCTAATTCTATAGTTTGTCCTACCCTATATTTAATATTACCATTTACTTCTAACTGTTCTGATATTACTATTTCATTAGAATTTTTAGGTAAACGACCAGTTACAAGTTTTAACCCATAATTATTTAAAGCTCTTTCGTCAAATTCTAGAATTGCTAAATAATCCCTACCGTCACTATTTTTTAATTCGGTATATCCTATTTCTTGAGTAATAAAGTAACTTTCAATCTCATTATTTTGTGTTATAAAATAATTATTATCCTTAGGTACTTTAAAAAAAGTAGTATGGTAATTTCCTTTATTAGAAATTACATTATTAACAGATGTTTTATAAAAAGTCATAGCAAGTATTAAAACACTGCAGATTAACATGGTAGATAAAGATATACCAATTATTAAAGTTAAAGATCTTTTTTTATTTAGTTTTATATTATTTAACACATATCTATTTAATATTTTCATATCAATTTTTCCTTTCATCACTAATGATTTTACCATCTTTAATAGTGATTATTCTATCTGCTTTTTGTGCAATTTCTATATTATGTGTTATTATAATAAGTGTTTGATTATATTTTTTATTTGCTTTTTCAAATATATTTAATATTTCATCAGTAGTTTTTGAATCTAAATTTCCTGTTGGTTCGTCTGCTAAAATAATATCAGGTTTAGTAATTAAAGCCCTACCTATACTTACCCTTTGTTGTTGTCCACCAGATAACTGACTTGGTAAATGTTTTCTTCTATCTTTCAAATTTAAAAGTTCAAGAAGTTCTTCTAATATCTTGCTATCTACTTTTCTTTTGTCTAGTTCAATTGGTAAACAAATATTTTCCTCTACGTTTAAAATAGGTATTAAATTATAAAATTGATAAATTATTCCTACTTTTTTTCTCCTAAATATTGCTAATTCATCATCACTTAAAGTATAAATATCTTCATTGTCATAATATATATTACCACTTGTAGGTCTATCAACACCACCTAACATATGTAATAAAGTAGATTTTCCACTACCACTTGCACCTATAATTGCAATAAACTCTCCTTTTTTTATTTCAAATGATACATCATTAAGTGCTACAACTTTATTCATACTATTACCATATAATTTTGATAAATTACAAACTTTTATTGACTCCATATTTCACCTCTTTTTTATTTAGTTTACCATATACAAATATTAAAATCAATAATAAAAATGTACAAGGAAAAACAAGCAATAAATTATTTTTATGTTATGAATATATTTTTTATAATTGTATCTAAGAAAGATCTTTTGCTCAAAATTCATTTTTTATATTATAAAAAGGTTGTTGCCATAAGACAACAACCTAAAGTATGGGAAATATTCTTATTTTATTAAAAATTAAAAATCCTTCAGAGTTACTGTAACGGTAGCAACTCCAGAATAAGCCTGAACTCTTACAATATAGTTACCTCTGTGATTTGTGTTAATCATACCAACTCTCTGATTTGCACCAGGATTAAGCATGACCACACCACCATCAATACAAGAGTTACCATCAGGTCCGATGATACTTAAAGCAACAGGAGCACCTGTTACTGTGACTTCAGCATGTCCCCAAATACTCCAGCCAGGTGAATATATAGTACTTTCTGCATAATCACCTGTTGTAATAGTTGTTGAACCGCTGATTGCTTTTGGAACAACCGTATCTTCAGAACTTTCAAGAGAAGTAACTGTACTTGTCGTATCAGTTTCGGATGCAAAAGCAACTCCACTCATAGACAAACACAAAGTTAACACACAAAAAAGTGCAGAAATTCTTTTAAAAAGCTTCTTTTTTTGCATAATCATATCCTCCATTTGTAAAATATTTCCCATACTATAATACTTAAATTATAACATATATGAATATATAAAACAACATATTTATAAATAAATGTTACGTGTTCTTTGCTTTTAAAATTAAAGTTTTTAAAAATATTTTTTATAATAATTATTTTAATTATAGCCGTTTTGGCAATTTATGCTATATTCTTTAGAGAAGTACCTGAAACAATTTCAAAAGAATATACTGTATCTACACAAGATATCACTGGAGGAATTAACATTAATGTAACAAATCGCTTAGTAGAATTAATAGTTAATGAAAATTCAAATGAAATAAAAATTCAATATGGAGAGAATCAAAAAGAATATTATGATTTTCAAATAAATGATAATAAAGTATTAGAAATGAAATTAACTTCAAATAAAGAATTGTTTGATTATATTGAAATAAATAATTCCAATGTTAGTCCTATAAAAGTGGAATTACCGGTACAATTTTTAGGAGGCTTGTCAATAACAACATCAAATAATGATATTGTTATACCAGAAATTGATATACAGGGAAATCTTGAACTTAATGCAAATAATGGAAATATTATATTAAATTCAGTAAATATTTCTAAAGATGTTAATTTAACGGGAAAAAACGGAAACATAACTGGAACAATAAAAGGTTCTTATGATGATTTTTCTATAAATGCCAAAGCACATAAAGGAGATAGTAATCTTCCAGCTAATAAAGAAGATGGATTAAAAAAATTAAATGTTTATACAAATAATGTAGATATTAACTTAAATTTTGAAGATTAAAAAACTCCATATTTTTCTCAAAAACATCTAGACTAAAACTAGATGTTTTTTATCTATCTTAATTCGTAGTTCTTAATTTTTTCACAATGTGAAAGTTATGTGAAGTTTTAAATAAAAGATTGAATTATTTGTAAATAAGAGTATAATAGTATATAGAGATAATATAAATATTTATTATCTTACAAAATACATGTGCTTATCTTATGGTAACAACACATAAATAATTAAAGGGAGTGATGTTTTATGATGATGATACCAAGAAGAAGAGATGATTTTGATTTATTTGGAGATTTATTTTCAGATCCATTTTTTGAGAGAAAGGAAAATAAATTAATGAAGACAGATATTAAAGAAAAAGGTGATAATTACTTAATCGATATTGATTTACCAGGGTATGATAAAGAAAATATTAGAATAAGTATTGATGATGGTTACCTTACAATATCTGCTAATATGGATAAGAAAATAGAAAATGAAAAAGATGGTAAGTTTATTCATCAAGAAAGATATGTAGGTGAATGTTCTAGAAGCTTTTATGTAGGAGATGGACTAAAAGAGTCTGATATAAAAGCAAGCTTTAAAAACGGAACTTTAAAAATTACTATTCCAAAAATTGATCAAAATAAATCTGTTAGCGAGAAAAAGTACATACCAATTGATGGAGAATAGCTATTAATTCAGAAATTGATATATAAATAATTCTTAAAAGATATTTTTATAAATAATTAGAAAAATAGATTAGAGAATTATAAGAACGGGATGATTTAAATTCATCCTGTTTTTTTTTATAAATAATAAATTTTTGTTTCTACTATTATAATTATATAAAAAATAAAGGAGTAGAAAATATAATGTACCCAATGGAGTGGACACTAAAAAAAAGAGTGTCTTCACATTGGGTACATTTTTGTGTATAATAAT
>CALXJG010000055.1 GCA_944388565.1 uncultured Clostridia bacterium | reverse complement strand
GAACAAAGGCCGTTAAAGAAAAGGGTGGCCTAGAGATAGGTGGAAACTTAAATACAACATCTTTAAAAAACTCTCAAGATAAACTTGAGGGAGTAATAAAATTTATTTTATTACTTTTGTTCTTTCTCCAATAGAAATAGCACCTTCCTTAAGGTGCTTAATATATATGTAAAACTATATTTTAAATATTGTTTTAAGTATCATTTTCATAAATTTTCCTGGTTGATATACAACTATTTTCATATTTTATACCTCCTTTAGCAAAAAAGCCATGATATTCCAAGTATTATTATAGCTATGGCGACTATTGCTATCCATCCCCAAATGGGCAAAACTATACTAAGTCCAACTCCAAGGCCAAGTGCTAAACAAAATAATCCTATAGTCTTCCTAAATCCTCCTGTGAACATATTCTTTCCCCCTTTGACAAATGAATACAAATATTGTAAAATATTTATTATATATTATGAAATATGTAATTAGATGGTGATTAAAATGGAAAAAGTAAAACAAGCTAGTAAAAAATATATAAAAAAGAATTCAAAGCAAGCTGAAGAAATGTTAAATATACTAAAAAATGAATATCCAGATGCAATATGTGGATTAGAATTTAGATCACCTATTGAACTTGTATGTGCACTTATATTAGCCGCACAATGTACAGATGCAAGGGTTAATCAAATAATCCCTATTCTATTTGCTAAATTTCCTGATGTATATGCATTATCAAAAGCTGATATTAAACAAATCCAAGAGATTGTAAAGCCATGTGGATTCTATGTTAATAAATCAAATGCAATCTTAAATACAGCAAATATAATCGTAAATAAATTTAATGGTGTCGTACCTGATACAATGGAAGAACTTACTACTCTATCTGGTATTGGTAGAAAATCTGCAAATATAATATTACAAGAATGTTTTGGAAAAGTTGAAGGGATTGCTGTTGATACTCATGTAACAAGATTATCTAGAAAAATGGGATTTTCTAATGAAACAACTCAAGAAAAAATAGAAAATGAATTAATGAATAAATTTAATAAAAAATATTGGAGTATATTAAATCATGTTATGGTTTTACACGGTAGAAAATATTGTATTGCAAGACGTCCACAATGTGATATTTGTCCTATTAACAAATTATGTCCTAAAAATGATTAAAAAGCATTTCTAAAAATAGAAATGCTTTTTTAATTTAAGCTTTAGGTATTGTAATATAGAATGTAGTACCTACTCCCTTTTGTGTATCAAAAGTTATATCTCCATTAAATTCTCCTTTTATAACTGAATAAGCCAAATATAGTCCTAAACCAGTTCCATAAGTACCTTTAGTAGTAAGTATATTTTTAAATATATATGGTATTATACTCTCATCTAGACCACCTGCATAATCTGTAATGCTTATCATTGCCATATTATTTGGTGCACTACTTACTTTTAAATCGATTTTTCCACCTTTTGTATTTCCATAAGCTTGTGCAGCATTTACAACTAAATTAGTTAATACTTGTCCAAGTTTAGTTGGGTCACCTTGTACTTCTAAATCTTCTTGTATATCAACAACTATATCAGAATTATTCTTTTTAACTTCATGATAAGTAATTATTTTGATATCGTTTACTACCTCTCCTATCTTAAATTTCACATTAGTAGTTCCACCTAAATTTCTTATCTGGTTTCTCATACTATTTACTATATTAATTATCTTAGTAGCACAATTATCCATTCTTTGTAATATCTCTTTTTCTTCCTCTGTCCTTTGACCTTCCATAGTGTTTAACATTAAAATTCCTGTTTTTATTGCAGAAATAGGAGTGTTAATATCATGTGCTACTCCACCTGCAAGTTCACCAATAGACACTAGTTGTCCTTGCTTTACGATTATTTCTTGCTTTTCTTTAAGTTCTTTAATGAAATTTTGTGTATTTTTCTGTACACTATTATACGCTATAATAAGATCACTAAATTCATCATTTGATGTTACCGGAAGTGGAGTACTAGTATCAACATCAGACTCACCTATTTCTTTAAGACTAGTTGATATAATATCTAATTGATATTTAAGATTTCTAGTAAAGCAAGCAATTACAATAAGGTAAATAATTAATAAAACTGTATCAAATACTAAAAATATTACAGTATAATAACTTGGCATTACATTATATAATTTACCTACATAATAATTACCTCCTTCATAATTAACTTTTTTAAAAACACCTTCAATTGAAGAACCATATTGATAATATAATCTATTTCCATCTGGGAAATGAAGAATATATTCTTTTGCAAACTTATTTAATTTACCTGTGTTATATACATCATTTCCTTTTTCATCGATTACAAAATATTCATTATTCATATCACTAAAAATATTAATTAAATTATCTGAATTTTCTAATAGACCTTCCAACTCATTTAACTCTTTTTCTTTTAAAAACTCTCCTCTTTCATACATTATCCTTGAATATCCAAACAAAGTCATTACAAACAATATTACAAGTAAACATGATACATATTGAAAAGACATTTTTTTTCCAACACTTAGTCTAATAATTACATCTTTCGTATCTTTTATAGAATCATATGTATTTTTTAATATATTATTAAATATTTTCCCAGAAAATACATATAAAAGTAAGTCAGCAATAGTAGTCCAAATGCAAATAATACCGGTAAGTTTAATAGTTAGAGCAAATTCAGTAGATGTAGCGGTAAATACTAATATTAATATAATTGAATTAGTAATTACTTGTGTTGGTATTAATTTATAAATTCCGTTAGCACATAAATCTCTTATTTTTAATATATTTCTTTTATTATCCTTTTTTACTTCTTCTTCCCATTTATTAAGTTTTCTAAAAAATAAATAAATAGTTGTACAGTTTAAAATTATGCCTAATATAAATATAAATATAAACTGAACAGTATATTGCATACCAACAACCGTTGATTGAAATTCATTATCTATTGAATTAGGCGGATAATTAAGTAAATATGGAATAAGTGGATAAACAATTAACCCAAAAAACAAATATAATAAATTATCTATAAGCATTAATTTTGTTGTTAATTTTAATTCCTTAGTTTTCTTTTTCATTATTTCCTCCTTTGAAGTTTTTTTATATAATAAAGCATATTTTGTATATATTCTTTACTTATTATTGGCCATTTCTTACCAAATTTCTTTAACATATTAACAGTGTATTCATTTCCTAATTTTACCTCTATTGTTCCCATACTACTAACTATATCATTTAATAAAACATTTTCTCTTGAATCATATTGCTTTAATAGTTCCATGAAATCATCATCATTTATTTCTTCTATATTATTACCAAATATATTAAGTGCTTCTATAACATCCATAAAATTTACAAAATTCTGATTATATATATGATAAACTTCATTAATACTTGTCTTATTCATAATGATTAAGGTAACTATAAAGTTTGCAGCTATATCAACAGGTGTCATCTCAACTTTCATATTTTTAAAACTAGTTGGGTACTTTCCTAAGTCTAATATATTTTTCATTCTCATAAAAAATCCATTACTTAATACATTTTTTTGATAAACTCCATCACTAAATCTCCAAGTTAGATTTCCTATCCTGTACACATTTGCCTTTAATCCTTTATTTTTTATAGATGAATATATTAAAAGTTCTGCCTTAAATTTAGTTTCTATATATGGATTAATCTTGTAATTTTGTCCAACATAAAATTTTGATTCATTAAACTCACAAGTTGAAGTATCTCCTGCAATACTAACTGTAGAAATATGGTCTAAAATTTTGTTATTAGATATACATATATCTATTATATTTTGCACAGCTTCTACATTTATCATTTCAAACTCCGAATATGCACCATGATGTTTTACTATTGCAGCAGTATTAATAATTCTATCTATCTTACATATTATATCTTCCATTTCTTTACTAGCTAGTCCAAGATTCTTCTGCTCAATATTTCCATTAATTACTATTACTTTATTATTATACAATTCTTCATACTCTTTACCAAAATAGAATTCAAAACGTTCTTTAAGTCTATTTTTAAAGTCAATTCCTCTTACTATGCAATATATATGCTTTAATTTTTCTTCTAACAATAATTCTTTTAATATATGAATTCCTAAATACCCAGTTGCTCCTATTAACATTATATTTTCTATTTTTGTTTCAACAGTATTATTTTTATCAAAATTTAACGTATCAAATTGTTTTAAGTTTTCAATATCAATTTTCTGCTTTGGATTTTTATTTATATGTTGGCAAAACTCTCTAATAACAGGAAATTCATAAAATTTTTGCACATCAATAACACTTGTATAATTAGATAATTTTACTTGACATCTTATTATATTTAATGAATCTACACCTAAATCAAAAATACTATCATTTGGGTTTATATTTTTAGTTCCTAATATGCTTTCCCATACTTTACATACTGTTTCTTCAAATTTACTCTTATATATAATCTTTGATTTTCTTTTTATAGCTAAAGGTATTGGTAATTTGTTTCTTTCAACTTTACCATTTTTATTTACTGGTATAGAATCAATCTTTATATATCTAGTTGGTACCATATAATATGGTAAAAACCTTTTTAATTTTGACCTAATATATTTTTCATCATATTCTTTGTCACTTATATAATAAAGACAAATATTATCTATATTTGAAATTTGTTTAACATCAACTATAACATTTTTAAACTTAAATTCTTTTTTAGCTATATTTTCAATTTCTTCTATTTCTATTCTGTTACCATTTATTTTTATCTGTTTATCGCATCTTCCTATATATCTCATTTTTAAGTCAATACCCAATTTAGCAATATCTCCTGTATTATATGTTCTTAAATTAGTATAATTATTTATAACAAAACTTTCTCTATTTTTTTCTTCCATATTATTATAACCAACTGATAGACAGTTTCCTTGTATATACATCTTTCCTTCAACGCCTAAAGGACATAATCTCATTTTGTTATCTAATATATATATTTGTGTATTATCTGCAGGTCTTCCTATTGGTACAGTTTGATCCGAATCTTTGGGATCAAATTTATAAATCATACAACCGACTGTAGCTTCCGTAGGACCATATTCATTAAAAATTCTTATTTTTTTACTTTTCGAGAAAATTTTATTTGCGTCAGCAGACTTTAATGCTTCACCGCCTAAAATTAAAGTCCTTATATTACTTACTCTTATATTCGCTTCATTTATCAAAGCTAAATGTGCTGGTGTGAGCTTAACAATATTTACCTCATCTTCTCTGAATATTTTTATTATTTCTTCATTATCATTTTTGCATAAGATTATTCTACCACCACATACAAGAGGTAAGAATAAAGTTGTAACAGTCAAATCAAATCCAATTGAAGAGTATAGTGGCATTACTGGTATTTCTTCATCTACATATTCTTTTTTTGCCCATAGTATATAATCAACTAATGAATCATTATTAATTATAACACCTTTTGGCTTCCCTGTCGAGCCAGAAGTATAAATTATATATGCATTATTACTTAAATGACAATATGTATTATTATCTTCTTTTATTTTTTCATCATAACTAGCATCTAAGTATATTACATCTTCTAGCAATCTTTTATTCATTACTACATATTTACAATTACAATCATCTGCTATCATTCTTATTCTATCAATTGGTGTCGAAGTACTTACAGGTACATATGTATTACCTGATTTTAATATTCCATATATAGCTACAATTAAATCAAAACTATTATCCATTGAAACTAATATATTTTCATTTTTTATATCACTTAACTTAGATGAAAAGTTAGTTATTGCTTTCAACAGTTGCTTATATGTCACTTTTCTATTTTCATATACTAAAGCTATATTATTTGGAGTTTTCTTAACTTGCTCTTCAAATAATTCAATAACAGTTTTATCTTTAGGATAATCTACTTTTGTATCATTAAATTCATACAGTATTTTATTTTCTTCTTCAGGACTCATTATTCTTATATTTTCTACATTCACATCCAAATCACTTATAGCATTTTTAATAATTGCAATTAATCTAGTATGCAAATATTTAACCTCTTCTTCAGAAAATGCATCAACTAAATAATCATATTTTATATTTAAAACACCAGTATTATCCATATCCATTATATGAATTTGTAACTCATCATTTAAATGTTTTACAAAAGGCCAAGTAGTACTATATTTTTCTTTATTAATTAAATCGGCTCTTGCATTTTGATAAGATAAAACAACATTATACAAATTACCAGTAATATCAGTTTCCTTATGAACATATTCCAAAGTCTTAGAATATGGATATTTTTGATGTCTAAATAATGTAAGAGTATTAAGACTAATTTGTTTTGCTAAATCTAAAAACTTAATATTCTCTTCTATTTTTATTCTAATAGGCATAGTTGAAACAAACATACCTACCATGTTTTTTTCTCTAAAATTAGATCTGTTAAGTACAGGTGTACCTAATATTAAATCGTTATTATTTTTTATTCTATAAATATATGTTGAAAGTGCAGCTAAAAACAAAACATATGGTGATATTTTATTATCTTTACAATACATATTTATATCATTATTAAAACTTTCTTCTAATTTTATGCTATATCTATTAGCATTTGTAGTATTATTATTAACAGACTTAATAGAAGTAGTTTCTTTTATTCCACTTAAATATTCTCTCCAAAATTCTTCATCTTTTTTGTATTTATCAGATGCTTCATATTCTTTTTCTGAATTAACGAATTCAAAGTAACTTGGTTTTAATTCATCTGATATTTCTTCATTATTGCTTTTTTTCTCAATAAAATCAACTAATTGACTACCAATTTTACTACATGACCATGCATCACATATGATATGATGTATCTTCATCAATATAGCACCTTTGTTGTGCCCATAGTCTAGTATTCTAAAGTCAAATAGGCAATTTTTACCAAAAAAAAGAGGTTGTAAAGCAAAGTCAATTATATACTTCTCAATTTTTTCCTGAGAATACATTGACATGTCTACTACCTCAAACTTTTTATATTTATATTCGGTAACATATTGTTCCAAAGTCTCTTTATTAAAATCAAATTTAATTCTAAGTGCATCATTGTTTTTAATAACGTTATTAACTGCATCTATACATAAAGTAGAGTCAAAGTCCCTATTGATTTCAACAGTTCCAACAATTGAATTAATTGGTAATTCTCCATTAAATTTCTCTACAAGCCAAATATTTTTTTGCGGATATGTTAAACCATAATTTTTATTTCCCATTAATAACACCTTTCTTAATATATAAAAAATTCCATATACTATATATTATACCAGATTTAGGTGTTAAAATCAATACAAATTTTGACAAAAGACTTAAAACTTTTGACTAATTGTTACTATTCACAGCCAAATAAATAAAAGGCACCAAAACAGGAGGGAATAATTTAGTTATTCTCTCTGTTTTAATAC
>CALXJG010000054.1 GCA_944388565.1 uncultured Clostridia bacterium | reverse complement strand
ACTAAAACAGAGAGAATAACTAAATTATTCCCTCATGTTTTGGTGCATTTTTTTATTTGGCTGTGAATTGTAACAAATAATTCGTTACTATTCAGACTAACATACTAACTTAGCCCCAGTTACATTATCGTAACTGGGGTATTATCAAATATATTTCTTATTAATTCATAAAAATCTAAAGAGCATTTTTTGCATGTTATTATTATACTCTTTATATCTAAATATCCTTGTATACCAGTCATACTTTTAAAGTATCCTGATATTTTTTGTTTCGACTTTACATGTCTTAACTCTCTTTCCGATAAATTATTATCAAATGGTAAATCAAAATTGTATATATATAATAGGTGATTTCTTTTGTATTTTTTCATTCTATTTAGTATTTTTTTCTCTTCTTTTTTATAGAATTTTGATTTTACTTTTTTATTTTCTTCAAATCCTTTCTTTAATATTTCATCATATCTTAATGAATACCTCTCTAATTTATCTTTTGGTATTGACTTTTTTCCACTTCCTTTTATCTTTTTCTTATATTCATTTAAACAAACTAAAAAATTTCTCATTTCTTTACACCAATTATTTTTTGTATTCTCATAACATCCTTTTAAATATCTAGATATGTGTACATTACATTCCACATGCTCTTTCCCATAATTATACATTACTGTCTCATGATCATGTACTAAATCGCCTGTATACTTTGGTAAAATATTACTTTCTAATATATACTTCTTTCCTTTACCTATTGTTGCTTTTAGTAATGTATATTTCTCTGTGCTATAATTTCTTACACATATATTTCTATTATTACATCTTGCTGTTGTTGCATCTGTATACATTATGTTTGAATTTAATATCTTTTCTTCTATTTTTTGAATAATCGGATTACATTTGTTCTTTAGTTGATTAATGAAATTTACTATACTTCCATTTGATATATTTAATTTCCCATAACTAATTGAACTAACAAAATCTGTTAGTCTATCTATTGCTACTATTCCCTCTGTATTTAAAACAGAGCATAGTGTTTTTATCTCAGAACCATATTGTACATCTGTCTGAAATTCTTTCGGTATATTATACTTACCATTTGTGTCTTGATAAAATCTATATTCCTTAGCTATCACACTAACTTGCACATCAATTACATATTTTGATATGTAATTATCTGAGATTTCACCTACATTAATTACTTCATGTTTATATTCTTTTTTATTAATTTTATCTTCAACATCTTTTTTGGATAAACAATGACCTTTATGTCCAACTTGTCCACCAACTTTTTTATTTGACTTCTCTCTATTGTTAGGTATATCTTTTTTATTTTGCTTTATATCAGAAGAGGGTGGCTTGGAAGAATTATCACTATTATTATTTAATTGTTTTTTCAATCTATCATTTTCATTTCTTAATTTTTGATTATCTTCTTTTAAAGTCTTGATTTCAACCTTTAAAGTAGTTATTTCCTTTTTATGTTGTTCATTAATTTTTTTTATTTGTAATTTATATTTTTTCTCAGTTTCTTTTTTTACTGTTTTTAATTCGTGTGATAAATTATCACATTTATTCATAACATCTTGTAATTGTTTATATATATCTGTCATATATCCTTTTTCAGTCATAATTTATCACCACCTTTTAAATATATTATACAATATATTTAAAAGAAAGCAAATTAAAATTTTATTACATTTTTCGTTAATAAATGCAAAAAACTTCAAATATGAAAAAGTTATTCACATTTGAAGTTTTTTACTTAAATTTACTGTATAAATTAACTATTTTTTACTCGCTATTATCCACAAAAACATAATTCTGTTACCGAAATTTTATTTTTTTAGTCTGAATAGTAACAATAATTCTTCTAAAATATCATTTAATTATTTTTTTAAATATCCAACTTTAGTTGTTTGTTTTGGTCTAGATATAGCAAGTGAATCAGAAGGTACATTTTCATTTATTACAGAACCTGCAGCAACTATTGCATTTTCTTCAATAGTAACAGGGGCAAGTAATGTAGAGTTACATCCAATGAAAGCACCATCTTTAATTGTAGTTCTATTTTTCTCCCATTTGATATTCATATTTGCAGTAATTACTCCACAAGCAACTTCTACATTTTTACCTATATCAGAATCTCCAACATAAGTTAAATGAGGTACTTTAGTTCCTTCACCAATATTTGAATTTTTAGTTTCTACAAAAGCGCCTACTTTGCAATTAGCATCAACTTTTGTATTAGGACGTAAATGTGCAAATGGACCAATTTTACAATTATCAGATATAGAACTTAAATCTACTTTACTAGTTTCAACTATACAGTTATTACCAATAGTTGAAGAAATAATATGACAATTTGGACCTATTACACAATTTTCACCTATAGTAGTTTTACCTTGAATATTTGTACCAGGATATATTATTGTATCTTTACCTATTTTTGCATTAAGTGAAATATATGTACTAGAAGGATCTATTAAAGTAACACCATTATCCATAGCTTTTTCACGTGTATTAGTAAGTAGAGTACGAGTAACAATTGATAAATCAGATCTAGAATTAATACCTTGTGTTTCATCTGGATCTTGTATCATATATACTCCAACTCTGCCACCAACATTTATTATATGATAAGGAATATCAGTTATATAATATTCTTTTTGTGCATTGTTATTATCTAATTTTTTAAAAGATTCTTTTAAATGTTTTCCTTTAAAGCAATATAACCCAATATTTACTTCTTCAATAGCTAATTCTTCTTCATTACAATCTTTTTGCTCAACAATTTTAGCAAGATTTCCATAAGAATCACGAATAATTCTTCCATAAGCAGGAGTTTTATCAAATACAGCTGATACTAAAGCTCCATCATAATTACCTAATTCTAAGAAAGAAATAAAAGATTTTATTGTATAAGGTGAGATAAGTGGCATATCACCATTTACAATTAATATTAAGTCATCATCATTTATATATTGTTCAGCTTGCATAACTGCATGACCTGTTCCAAGTTGTTCTTTTTGTAGACAACAAGTAACATTTCTATCTTTTAAATGATCAATAACTAGTTCAGACTTATGGCCAACAATTACATATTGATCTTTTATACCAGCTTCCATACAAGCATCGCATACATAATCAATAATACATTTGTCATATACTTTGTGTAATACTTTTGGCAATTCTGATTTCATTCTTGTTCCTTTACCACCAGCAAGAATAATTGCTTTCATTTTAGACATAAAAAACATCTCCTTATTTTAAAGTTAATAATCAACATATTTATTTACAATTTAATATATATTATGAAAATATTATTGTTTGTTGACAGTTATTATTTTAACACACAAAAGTGATAAAGTAAAGAAAATAAATAAATAATGAGATTGATTTAACAAAAAATAAAGATAAATTTATATGTTTATTTATTAAGAAAATTTAAATATTATTTTATATTTTAAATAATTTCTATTGATGATTTTACATAATTATGATATAATCTCTACTAAACTATAATGCTAAAGATGTAAAATTTTAAATCTTGGAAAGGAATGAAAGTATTATGGCAAGTTCGTATAATTCTGTTAATTTTATGTATAAGGTAGGGCTTTTGCGTGAGTTTTTATATTTGTATGGAAGACCACCAAAGCACAGAGAAAAATATAAAGGTGTAAATATTGGGGCTTGGCTTGGAACTCAAAGACATTTATATCGTAATGGAAAACTTTCTTTTGGAAAGATTGACTGTATAACTGATATAGATGAAAATCTTTTAAGTTTTGAATCCTTTTTAAAAGATGAATACCGTTTTAAATATATGGTAAGTCTTTTAAAAGAATTTGTAGAAAAAAATGGTAGAGCACCAAAAGAAGAAGAAAAATATAAAAATGAGAACCTTGGTAGATGGTTTACCAAAGTCAAAAGTAACTATAAAAATAATAAGCTTGATGCTAAAAGAGCAGAACTTATTATGAATATAGATAAAAAACTTTTGACATCAAGCAAGAAACAATATTTTGATAGAGACTTTAAATTTATGCTAAAACTTTTAAAAGAATTTAAGTTGCGATATGATAGGCTACCTAAGCAAAGAGAAACATACAAAGGTAGAAATGTTGGAACTTGGATTGGTACTAAAAGACGTGCATATAAAAAAGGTAAACTTACTATAAAACAAATTAATGCTTTAAATAGTATTGATAAACAAATTCTAAAAATGAGGTGACTGTAATGATTGATGAAGCACGGTTTATGTACATGGCAGAACTTTTAAAGATTTTTATAAAAGAAAATAAAAGAGTTCCAAAGCAACTTGAAGTTTATAGAGGTGAAAAGATTGGAAGGTGGCTTGCAAACCAAAAAGTATTGTACTGTATAGGAAAGCTTTCAAAAAATAGGGAAAAAATTCTAAAAAGTATAAATTCTGAAATCCTTATCAATCAAAAAGTCATTAATGGGAGACATTTTAAATATATGTTAAGCCTTTTACATGATTTTATTTTAAGTGAAGGTAGATTACCCAAAACTAATGAAGAATATAGTGATGAAAGACTTGGAAAATGGCTTTCAAACCAAAAAACTTTTTATAAAATGGGTAAACTATATAATGAAAGGAAAGAAGCTTTAGAAGCTATTGACTCTAGAATCTTTATTACAAAACAAGATTTAGAAGTAGAACATTATGTGGATATGTCAAATCTTTTAAAAGAATTCATAAAGGAAAAAGGAAGGATTCCAAGAAGTAAAGAAGAGTATAAAGACCAAAAGATTGGTGCTTGGCTATCAAATCAAAAGCATTTGTATAAGGTTAGAAGATTGAAAGCTAAGAAAAAAGATATACTGGAAAATATAGATTATAAGGTATATACTTATATAAATAGCTAATTAAACATTTTATATAAACATTTAATATTATTTATAAGGAGCATGTTAAATGAGAATATTAAAAGTGTTTAAGACTTTAACTTTTATATCAGCATTAGTTTTTTGTATCTGGGGACTCCTTCGATTGGAAAGAGGTATAGAGTTTGATAGAAACTGTGTTCAATATATTAGAGAAGCTACTTATGCTACTAGTATTGAAACAGCAAAGGAAAAACTTGAAGTTGCTATTTTTTACGCTAAAGAGCATAATTTGACAGAAGGTGTTGTCTCAATATTTTTTAAACAGCCTAAAAATGATATAGGCTATTGGTATAAAAATATGACAGATGCATATTCTATGCTTGAAGCTATCAATGAAAATACACCTTTTTCTAAGCAGGAAAGTACACTCATGGATATAAGAGAAACTTTAACAAATTCAACAATTCCAGATGGAATTTCTATTTATCCTAATAATGTTTTATATTTCTGGGTGGGATTAGTTTCTTTTATTTTAATGTGTGTCTTTAAACTAATTGTTTATATTATTGATCATTAATAACAAACGATGGAGTATTATTATACCCCATCGTTTATTATTAAATTAAACTATATTATCTGTAGTATCTGGAAGAGAAGAAACAGTATCTATTTCATAAAATTCTTCTTCATTTGCAACTGGTAAAGCTTCAACTTTCTTTAATTTTCTTTCTATAGTTCTAGTTTTTCTTGTAGCTTGTTCCATTGTTGATGATATTTCAAGAAGTTTTTTGTTTGTCTTATCAAGTAAATCGCCAAATTTACCAAACTCTGATTTAACCATACCAAGTAATTGCCAAACTTCACTTGTACGTTTTTCTATAGCCAACGTTTTAAATCCCATTTGAAGGCTATTTAATAAAGCAACAAAAGTAGTTGGACCAGAGACAACAATTCTATATTTTTGAGATATAGTCTCGCAAAGTCCAGTATTTTTTAAAACTTCACAGTAAAGACTTTCTGTTGGTAAAAACATTATGGCAAAATCTGTTGTATGTGGTGGATCTATGTATTTATCATGAATATCTTTTGCAAAAGATTTAACTGAATTTTCTAATTTTTTCTTGTATTCTAAAACAAGAGTATTATCAGCCATTTCTTCAGCATCAACTAATCTAGAATAATCTTCAATAGGAAATTTCGAGTCTACTGGTAACCATACAAATTCATTATCATTTTTTCCAGGTAATTTTATTGCAAACTCTACTAAATCATTAGAATTTGGCTTAGTTTTTACATTACATGCATATTGTTCATTAGTTAAAAATTGGTCAAGTATATTACTAAGTTGTATTTCTCCCCAAAATCCCCTTGATTTAACATTAGTAAACACTTTCTTTAAATCACCAACTCCTTGTGCTAAGTTTTGCATTTCACCAAGACCTTTATATACTGATTCAAGTCTGTCATTAACGATTTTAAATGATTCACCAAGTCTTTTTTCAAGAGTACTATGTAACTTTTCATCAACAGTGACTCTCATTTGTTCTAATTTTTCAGTATTATCTTTTTGTATTGATATTAATTTATCTTCTACAGTCTTTCTAATAGCTTCAAGTTTATCTTCCATATTTTTTCTTGTATTTTCAAGTTTTGTTTCGTTTATATTAGTTATATTAGAAAGTTGTAGTTGTTGTATTTTACTACTTTCAGTAATTTGGTTAGAAACATTTTTAGAAATTTCTTCACGTGTTTGCATAAACATAGTGGAAAGTTCCTGACGAACTTGATTAAATTCATGTATAAATTCTTTTGAATTATTATTTTTTCTAGATGATAATGTAACCATTAGTAAGATTAAAATTAAAATAATAGCCACAATAAGTAAAATAATTGTTAAATCCATTTATATAACCTCTTTTCTTAATAAATAAATTATATCAAACAAACAAAAGTTTGTCAAATAAAATTTTGTAAAAAAATAGATAACTTGAATAAAAAGCAAATATGGATTGAAAATATATTTAATAAGTGATAAAATTATTATAGAGGTGGTAATATGAAATGTTTAGTAACTGGTGCTACAGGTCATATTGGCAATGTACTTGTAAGAAAATTAGTACAAAAGGGCTATGATGTAACTGCTTTTGTCTTTAAAAATGAAAATATTGATTATTTAAAAGATTTAAACATTAAATTTAAGTATGGAGATGTAAGAGACATAAATAGTCTTGAAAAGGCTTTTAAAGGAATAGATACAGTATTTCATTTGGCAGGTATAATAGAAATTGGGAACGGAAAAAAGAAATTAATATATGATGTAAATGTTGAGGGAACTAAGAACGTTGTAAAAGCTTGTAAAAAAGTCGGTGTAAAAAAATTAATATATACAAGCTCAGTCCATGCAATAAGAGAGCATGAGGGAGTAATAGCAGAGACAAAAGACTTTGATGCTAAGTATGTTAAAGGAATGTATGCTAAGACAAAAGCTGAGGCCACAAAGTATGTTTTGGAATCCAAAGATGATAACTTTGAAGTTATTGTTGTTCATCCATCTGGTGTAATTGGTCCATATGAATATATTCCATCAAACTTGGGACAGTTAGTTATAGATTGTTCAAATAAAAAAATTGGTGCATATTTGAATGGTGGATATAATTTTGTTGATGTAAGAGATGTTGCGGATGGTATAGTTTTAGCATTAGAAAAAGGTAAGTCTGGAGAATGTTATATTTTAGCTAATAGGGTAGTTAGTGTAAGAGAATTAATGAAGTATATAGAAGATATAACTCATGTAAAGGCACCAACCTTTAAAATTGCAAGATGGTTTGCTTACGCTACAGGTTTTTTATCAGAAATATACTATAAGATAGTAAAGCAAAAACCATTATTTACATCTTATGCTGTTTATACGCTAGGGACAAATAGTAATTTTTCCATTGAGAAAGCAAAGAAAGAACTAGGATATTCGCCAAGAGATATAAAAGATACTTTAGTAGATACAATACAGTGGTTTAAAGATATGGGAAAAATAGTTCCTGTAAAACATTAATTTTACATACCTGATATAAAGTCAGGTATGTTTTTTATGTGGGTAAAAAAAATACTGTTTGCATTAAAACAAACAGTATTTTATGGTGCGGGTAAAAGGACTTGAACCTTCACGTCGTTAAACACCGGATTCTAAGTCCGGCGCGTCTGCCAATTCCGCCATACCCGCAAGTAATGTTATTACCTTTAATATGATAACATATTAGGCATAAATTGTCAATAGATGAAAAATATTTTCTGTAATTTTTCATATGTATGGTTACTATTCACAGCCAAATAAATAAAAGGCACCAAAACAGGAGGGAATAATTTAGTTATTCTCTCTGTTTTAATAC
>CALXJG010000053.1 GCA_944388565.1 uncultured Clostridia bacterium | reverse complement strand
TATGCTTCGAACTCAAGGTTTTCATTCCTATGTGTGCCTTTGAGCGAAGCGAGAAAGGAATGAAATTTAATATGGAAAAAAATATATATGGTAGAGGTGCTAGTATATTAAAAGATGGTACTTCACTAGATGTAAAAACTGGATCTTGGAAAAATAGATTTCCATCTCATAGTAAAGAAAAATGTAAAAATTGTATGTTATGCGTACCATATTGTCCTGAAGGATGTATTATACAAAAAGATAATATTTTAGTTGGTATAGATTTAGATTATTGCAAAGGTTGTGGAGTATGTTCAAAAGTATGTCCTTTCAAAGCAATAGAAATGAAAGATAGTAAGGAGGAATAATTATGGCAATTAGAGAAAGATTAAGTGGAAACGAAGCAGTTGCAACTGCTATGAAACAAATAAATCCTGATGTTGTTGCAGCCTACCCTATAACACCATCTACAGAAATACCTCAATACTTTTCTAACTTTGTATCAAATGGTAGTGTTACAACAGAGTTTATTGCTGTTGAAAGTGAGCATAGTGCAATGTCTGCTTGTATAGGTGCTGCAGCTGCTGGAGCAAGAGTTATGAGTGCAACATCTTCGCAAGGCCTTGCATATATGTTCGAAATGCTATACATAGCTTCTGGTATGAGAATGCCCCTTACTTTAATAGTAGCAAATAGAGCATTATCTGCACCAATAAATATACATAATGATCATTCTGATTCAATGGGTGCAAGAGATTCTGGCTTTATCCAATTATATTGTGAAAATAATCAAGAAGCATATGATAATGCAATAATGGGTGTTAAAATTGCAGAAAAAGCAAAATTACCTGTTATGGTTTGTTATGATGGATTTATAACTTCTCACTCTGTTGAAAATATATCTCTTATGGAAAACGAAGAAGTAAAAAAATTTATTGGTAAATATCTACCTGATGAATACTTATTAGATTTAGATAAAAATATATCAATGGGACCTTTAGCAATGCAAGAAGTGTACTTTGATAAAAGAGCTGAACTTTCTGATGCTATGGAAAAAGCTAAAGATATAATTTGTAAAGTTTCAAAAGAATTTGAAGAAATTACAGGTAGAAAATATGATTTATATGAAAAATATAGATTGGATGATGCTGAATACGGTATTATAGTATTAAATTCAACAGCCGGTACTGCAAAAGATGTTATAGATGAATTAAGAGAAAATGGTATTAAAGCTGGATTACTAAAACCAAGATGCTTTAGACCTCTTCCTTTTACTGAAATACCAAATGAATTAAAACATTTAAAATCTCTTGCTATATTAGATAAAAGTGATAGTGTAAATGGTTATAGTGGACCTTTATTTAGTGAAATAACTTCTGCTATGTTTACTCAAAATGTTAATGTTCCAACTGTTAACTATATATATGGATTAGGTGGTATGGATGTTACTACTTATGATATAAAAAATGTATTTAAAGATTTACAAGATATTGCAAAAGAAGGAAAAATAGATAAAGTTAAGAGATTTTTAAAATATAATAAGGAGGTGGACTAAATGCCATACAATATAAAAGAAATGGTTAATAAAAAATCAAGATTTGTTTCAGGACATAGAATGTGTGCTGGATGTGGTGCTCCACCAGCTATAAGAACAATACTTAGAGCTTTAAAAGATGAAGATAATGCTGTAATATCAAATGCTACTGGATGTTTAGAAGTTTCAAGTTTTTTATATCCATATACAGCTTGGAAAAATGTATCATATATACATACAGCTTTTGAATGTGCAGCTGCTACATTATCTGGTGCTCAAACAGCATATACTAAGTTTAAGAAAGATGGTAAAATACCTAATGATAAAACTACAAAATTTATCGCTATAGGTGGCGATGGTGGTACTTTAGATATAGGTTTGCAATCTCTATCTGGTGCTATGGAAAGAAATCATGATATAACTTATGTATGTTATGATAATGGTGCATATATGAATACAGGAACTCAACGTTCTTCTTCTACTCCACATTTTGCTGATACAACTACTTCTCCTGCTGGTAAAGTTTCACAAGGTAAATCTCAACCAAGAAAAGACTTAACTCAAATAATGATAAGTCATAACTTACCTTATGTTGCTCAAACTGCGTTATTTGCAAATCAAAAAGATATTTATGAAAAAGCTCAAAAAGCAATATATACAGAAGGTCCTACTTTCTTATCAGTATTTGCACCATGTCCTAGAGGCTGGGGATATCCTACAGAAGATTTACAACTTATTGAAAAATTAGCAGTTGATACTTGTTTTTGGCCTGTATATGAAGTTGAAAATGGAGTATATAAAATAACATATAAACCAATAAAGAAACTTCCTGTTGAAGAGTTCTTAAAAACACAAAAACGTTTTAAACATTTATTTAAAGAAGAAAATAAACATCTTATAGATGAGTTACAAAAAGAAATTGATGCAAAATGGGAAAATTTATTGCTTATGGAAGAAATAACAAACAAAAAAGAAAATGAATAGTAAAAAGAGAAGTGAAACTCACTTCTCTTCATTTATATTCTTTTCTTTTTCAATCATACTTCCAAAAGTAATTTTATCACCAAATTTATTACGAATATTGTCAATCGTTTTTGTAACATTTTCTAGCTTTTCTTTAGTTAAATCATTTTTCTTGTTACTGTTAAGTGTAAATATATCAAGTTGTACTTGGTCATCTTGTGATTCTAAACCTGAGACACTAACTGTAATTGCTCTTATTGGTCTATTATCCGTATAATTTTCCTTTAAAATACTTATAGCCACATTAGATATATCCTGATATAAATCTGTCTTAAAAATCTGTTTTTGACGATTTATTACACAAAACATATTATCTTTTATACTAATACATACAACACTACAAGTTAAACCATTCTTTCTTAAATTAGTAGATATATAATCAGATAATTTTCTAATTATATTGCTAAGTTCTTCTATACTTGTTATATCCTTTGGAAAAGTTACTCCTTTACTAACACTTTTTGGTGTATGTTTTGTTCCATACTTTTCTACTTTATCACTATCAATTCCGTTTGCATAGTTATATAACATAAGCCCCATCTTACCAAGCTTTTTAGTTATTCTATTAACATCACTATTTGCTAAATCTCCTATTGTTTCAATTCTCATTTTATTTAAAGTATTACAAGTTGATTTACCACAAAAAATTAAATCTTTTACCGGTAATGGAAACAATATATCCTTAAAGTTTTCTTTTGAAAGAACAGTTATTGCATCTGGCTTTTTTAAGTCACTTCCCATTTTTGCAAGTATTCTATTAAAAGAAACACCAACAGAAATTGTAAGTCCTAATGTATTTTTTACATCTTCTTTAATTTTATATGCTATTTCATAAGGAGTTCCAAATAAGCTTTTACTTTCAGTTACATCTAAAAAAGATTCATCTATACTAAAAGGTTCAACTTTTTCTGTATATTTTAAATATATATTATTCACTAATTTAGAATATTTAATATAATCACTATGATTACTTTTTACAAGTACAAGTTTTGGACATTTCTTCTTAGCTGAATATATTGTTTCTGCTGTTACAACTCCGTACTTTTTAGCTATCTCATTTTTAGCAAGTATTACACCATGTCTAGTATCAGGATCACCACATACAGCCATAGGTACATTCTTAAGTTCTGGTCTTTTTAAACATTCTACAGAAGCAAAAAAACCGTTTAAATCACAATGTAATATATCTCTCATATTATCACCTATTTATAAAATTATACCAAACATTTGTTTTGTTGTCAACTGGTAATTTTTTTTTAAAAACTATTTAAAATGAAAATTTTATATGATATAATGACTTAAAATATATTAATTGAGAGGTGTATTATTATGCAAAATCGGAAGATGCCAATCCAAAATATGGATAAATGTAGCATTTATTATAGCCATTTACTTTCAAATAATAAACCTAATAACTATATTTATTTTGCATATAAAAATGACACTAGAGTATGGAATATATTAGATGGAAATGGAAATTTTAAATTTAAAAACTGGTTTAGATTCTATATAAATGAATTTGAAGATGAATTCAATTTTACAGAACTAAAGATTTCACTTCCAAAAGTGATTCAAGATGAAACAGGCCGTTTTAATATAATTACGAGAAATGGTGAACTTATTACTAATGAATGGTTTTATGATATTAAGTATTTAAGCTATGAATTTAAACAATTAATAAGAAAGGATGGGACATCAAAGCTTGTTTTTCATGATAGATTCATTAGTGATTTTAATTTTACAAATGTCATAAAAACAGAAAGCCCATTATTATTTATTGTTCAAAGAGAAACTGACCTTTTATGGAATATAATATATCCAAACGGCTCATTTTTCTTTGAAGATTGGTATTTTAAAATTGATGATATTTCATCTGAATACTGTACATTTAAAGCAATAGATAAAAATGGAACTTCTATAATAAAAGATCAATTTTACTGTACAATGGCATGTTAAAACTTTAATTCCCCCAAGTTTAGAATAACTTGAGGGAATATTTTTATTTTAATTTCATAGAAACTATTTTAGAAATACCATATTCTTGCATTGTAACACCATAAGTTGAAGATGCAACCTCCATAGTACCTTTTCTATGTGTAATAACTATAAACTGTGTTTTTTTAGAATATTTCTTTATATACTCTGCAAATCTATGTACATTTACATCATCAAGTGCTGCTTCTATTTCGTCTAATATACAAAATGGAGGAGATTTTATTTTTAAAATTGCAAATAACAAAGCAGTAGCTGTTAAAGCTCTTTCTCCACCGGAAAGTAACATCATATTTTGTAGCTTTTTACCAGGTGGTTGAACTTCAATTTCAATTCCACTTTCTAATATATTACTCTCATCAGAAAGTTTAAGTTCAGCTTTTCCACCACCAAATAATTCTTTAAAAGTCTCATTAAAGTTTTCAGTTATAATTTTAAATTGTTTTTCAAATTGAGTTTTCATTATAGAAGTCATATTATTAATCAAATTATTTAACTTATTTTTAGTTTGTTCCAAATCTTCTTTTTGATTAGATATAAAGTCATATCTTTCTTTTGTAGATTTATATTCTTCTATTGCTCCTACATTTACTTCCCCAAGGTCTTTAATTTCTTTTCGTATACTTTCTGCTTTCTTATTTATTTGTTTTGCATCAAGTTCTTCTTCTGGAAGATTTTCGATAAATTTCTTTGCACTGCTAATAGTAATCTCATAATCATCCCACATTTTATTTTTTAAATTTTCTAGCTCAATATCATATTTTACTTTCTTTGACTCAACTTTTGATTTTTCTTCTTTAATTCTATCTATTCTTTTAATAGTATCTAACAAATTAATTTCATTTTGTTCTTGTTTTTTAGATAATTCATCTTTATCATTTTTTAATTCTTCAGAAATTTTTGAGTATTCTTCTTTAAATGTAGATTGTTCTTTTATTTGTTCGTTAAAGTTATTTATTTGTTCTTCAAGTGATTTAATCTCTTTTTCTTCACTTGTTATTTGTTCTTTTTTTCTATTAATTCCAAATTCAAAATTATTTATATCTTGTTCTATTTTCTCTTTCATTTCATCAATTGATGCAACACTCTCATCAAAAGAAGAAAGTGAAATTTTAAGATTAACAACATCTTCATTTAAAAAGTCAATTTCTTGTTGCTTTTCTTTATTAAATCTAGCATATTCATCTACAATTTCTTGCTTATTTAAATTCATTTCATCAATGTTTGAGATTTCATTTTCATATTCTTCTATTTTTGAATTTAATTTAACGTTTTGTTCTTCAAAATATTTTAACGCATTTATAGTATTTTCTTTAGAATTTTCTACTTTTTCAAGCTCTTTTTTAATATTTTCATATTTTTCATTATATGTAGCCACTTCTACATTTAATGAATCTAGTTTTTCTTTATTTTCTAAAAGTTCTTTATCTAAACCTTTTATGCTTTCTTCCAAATTAGCATACTCTTTAACAAACTCATCTAATTTATTTTGTTTTTCTTCTATTTTCTCTTTTAATTTTTGTATCTTCTCTGCTCTACCTAAAAGTCCAGTTTTATTCTTAGATGTTTGTCCTCCAGTTATACTACCAGTAGTTGCTATTAATTCTCCATCTAAAGTAACTATTCTAACTGAATTTCTAAAGTTTTTTGATATTTTTATAGCATTTTCTAAATTATCTACTATAACCGTTGATCCAAGAGCTAGATTTATAACTTTTTCAAATTTACTATCATATTTTACTAAATCTGATGCAATGCCAACTACTCCTTGTAATTTAGAAACTTTATTTTTTAAATCAAATTTTGTATCCTTAATTAATCCTAGTGGTAAAAATGTTGCTCTTCCAAGCATATTTTGTTTTAAATAATCTATAATATCTTTTGCATCACTTTCGTCTTGTACAACTATATTTTGTAAATAACCACCAAGTGCTATTTCTATTGCATACTCATATTTTTCATCAGTTGATATAATACTTGCTAAAGTACCATATACATTTCTGTTATTTTTAGAATAATCTAAAGCCTCTTTAACACTTTTATAATATCCTTCATTTTCCTTTTCTAAGTTTACAAGATAATTATGCTTTGAGTTTAGCATCAATAGTTCTTGCTTCATTTTATTTTCTTCAGTTTTATATTCATTTAATTTATTGTTTTTCTCTTCTTTTTCTTTAGATATATAATCTATATCTTCTTGTAATTTATTTTTCTCTTTAACTTTTTTATTAAGTTCTAAATAAATATCATCTTTAGTAGAACTAATACTATCCTTTTGTGTTATACTTTTTTCAATTAATTTTTTCTTTTCATCAAGTTGTAAATTATTTGCATCAATTGTTGCTTGCATACTACTTAACTCAACTTTTAAATCATATTTTCTTTCTTCAGCATCATCAATTTGTTGTTTTAATTCTTCAATTTCTACACCTCTACTATCCAAAGTAAGTAGTATTTCATTTAAAGCATCTTGTTTTTCTTTTAATTCATTTTCAAACTTTACTTTATTATCAGACATAGACTTTCTTTTTTCAAGTCTTTTTTCTATCTCTTCTTTTAAAAGAATAATCTTATCATTATCTTCTTTTATTTCATTATTTAATCTTAAAATATTTTGTTTACTATTTTGTATATTTGAATTAGAAAGATCTATACTAGAATTTAATTTTTCTAGTTTGCTATTCATTTCATAAAAACTAGTTTGTGTTTCCTCTATTTTTAAAGTGACTTCTTGTAGTCTTTCTTTAATCTTTTCTTTTTCTTCTTCAATATTTGATACATTTGTATTTTCTTTTTCAATATCACTTTCATATGTATCAATTATATCATCAAGCTTTTGTATATTTATGTTATTATCAGTTACTTGATTAATAAAAGCTTTTATATCATACTGTTTTAATTCGTCTTTTAAAACTAAATATTTCTTAGCTATTGTAGCTTTTTTTTCAAGTGGACCAATAGTATTTTCTATTTCAACTAATATATCATTTACTCTACTTAAAGTTATTTCTGTATTTGCAAGTTTTTTTGCTGCTTCCTCTTTTCTTGTTCTATATTTTACTATACCAGATGCCTCTTCAAAAATATGTCTTCTTTCTTCAGATTTACTAGATAAAATTTCATCTATTTTTCCTTGAGAAATTATACTATAACCATCTTTACCAACACCAGTATCCATAAATAACTCTTGTATATCTTTTAATCTACATTCATTATCATTTATTAAATATGCACTTTCTCCCGTTCTATACACACGCCTTGTTACAACAACTTCTTTATATTCAACAGGAAGTGTACCATCACTATTATCTAAATACATTGAAACTTCCGCAAATCCAACCTTTTTTCTTAGTTGTGTACCAGCAAAGATAACATCTTCCATTTTAGAACCTCTAAGAGTTTTTACACTTTGCTCTCCTAGCACCCAACGAAGTGCATCAGAAATATTACTCTTACCACTTCCATTTGGTCCTACAATCGTTGTTATTCCATCCAAAAATACTATTTCTGTTTTATCTGCAAAAGATTTAAAACCTTGTAATTCTATTTTTTTTAGTTGCATATCAATTCCCCTTTAATCTCTTAGATTATATTACAAAAACCGCTCTTTTTCAAGTAATTTTGACAAATTTAAAGCTTTATAATAAAGAAAAAAGTATAAGAGTTTTTAATTATATAATGTACCCAATGGAGTGGACACTAAAAAAAGAGTGTCTTCACATTGGGTACATTTTTGTGTATAATAATATAAAGAAAGTAGGTATTGTATGAGTAATAT
>CALXJG010000052.1 GCA_944388565.1 uncultured Clostridia bacterium | reverse complement strand
CTCTATGTGGTTGGCGATATCTACCCCCACTACGGACTTTCACCGATTAGCTAAACGACATGCCTGTCGCACTAAAAGAAATGCTAGACACTTTTAACCAAGTATCTAGCATTCTTTTTTGAAAATTTTATTGGCAATTTAAGTAAATAAGGTGTAGTAAGTTTGAAAATTGCATAATGGAAGTTCTTTTATCTCCCAAATCATCACGATAAATAGTGCCGATTATTCTTTGATATAAGTCACTATTTTTAATAAGCCCCTTAGGAACAACTATATTTACTTTTGGATGTTTTTCTTCCACCCAGAAAAAGTTGTCTTGATAATAAGTGCTAGGCTCAGAAATGATTTGCAAAGCACAATTCATTGCTATATCAAGAATAATAGTAAACTTGATATCTTCTAACTCTGTAATCTCTTCAGTTCCTTTTGTTGTAATTATAGGATGGTCTATGAGACTATACATCAAACAACTAGCTATAATAAAGCTGTCTGGTTTTCCGATAATCCTATTTCTACATATCCATTCCTTATAATCATCAAAAGAAATTAAATATTCAAGACTTGTATTAATTTCAAATGCGCTTAACAATTCTTTTTCGAATTTGTTTAATGTTTCTTGCACTTGAACATTTACTAAATCTATGTAATATTTATACCGTTCTTCAAGTTCCAGTAGTCTCTTTTGTTTGCTTTCTGCTTCTTGCTTTTCCCACTTAGCACCTGCTTTAGCCATCATTGCCAATCCTGCTACAGTATATATAACAGAGACAGCAATAAGCGTTATCTTTGTGCCTATGGAATGACCTTCAAAAAGATATCCGATAGTTCCTGATATCAAGAATAGCCAAATTACAAACGCAAACCACCCCCAATTTTCTTTAAAAAATTGCTTAAGATTTCCTTTTTTCATGCCAATTACCTCCTGAAAAAATTTTTTTATTTAAATTGCCTATATATCAACCTGCAAAACAGGATTATAAAATTTTACGTAAATATTATATCATTTTTTATTTAATTCTGCAACTTTTATTCAAATTCATAGTATTATTCCTTTTTTCGACAAAAGTTCCTATGGATTAATTTGTAAAAATATGTTATAAATAGTATTATAAAATATTTTAATTATATGAAAGCGAGGGTATATGTTTAAAGAATTTCATTCTAATATAAAAACTCTTATGCAAAACAACAATATATGGTTAGACCAGTATGAAATAAAAAGCAATAAGAGAAATGGTGGACAATCTCTATGTTTTCCAATAAAAGATAAAGATAAAACAATATTTATTGCAAAGTTTTTTGATTATATGAAGGATATTCCTAACGATATAGTACAGCTTAACAATCAAAACTATAAATGTATAGATGAATTTGAACAAGCTATTGCAGAATTGTCAATATCTGATAATATAGAAACAATTTTAGAAATAATATATTATTCAAAAAGATCATTTAATAGATATGTTGAAATCTCTGAAAAAACTGATGGTATTTTCCCTAAAGTATATGTATCAAATGAAAATATTAGAATTAAAGATAGATTTTATGGTTTGCTTATTGAAGAATACGTAGAAGGAGAAAACTTGAGAGATATCATTGATTCTATTGATAGAAAAACAACAAATGTATCTCAATACTCAATTAATTTTTTAAATAGTGTTTCTAGAACCCTAAAAAAATATTCTGATAACAAAATAGTTCATAGAGATATTTCTCCAGATAATATTATTATATCTAATACAGGCAATGTCGTAATTATTGACCCTGGAGTTATAAAGATTGTAGATAGAAACTCTACGAATTTGGGTTATATTATGGGAAAAAGAACTTATGCGTCTCCTGAACAATATTATGGAAATGCATTACATACAGACTTTTCAAGTGATTTATATGCTTTAGGAATTATAATATACGAAATAATTACTGGCATCAATTTAATTAGTAAATATATTTTAACAGGAAAACCACATTTGGAAATTGTAAAAAATATGGATAGAGAATTAGAAGATTTATTTTTTGATGTAGTAGATTATGAAGATGAAAAGAATATATTTCTATATAGTATAATAAAAAAGATGATACAAGAAGATAAAAATTTAAGATTTAGCAATATAGAAGCTTTTATTCAAGCTATCTCAATATTAAATAGTAAGGAGGGAAAATAATGACAAAATTACTTATACAACACGGTCCTGCTAAAGGACAAAAAATCCAAGTAGCTTTAGAAAATAAAAATTCAGAAGGTGTAATATTTGCTCCAAGAGAAGAAACAATAGAGGCAATTACTTCTTATTGCAATTCTATTCCTAACTTAAATAAAGATAATACTTATATAGATCCTCAATTTTATTACTCTACATATAATAAAGAATTAGCTAAATTATTAGATAGCCAATTTAATTATCCGATAGAGATATCAAGAAGGGATTGCAGAAAAAATAAAGAAATGATATATGAATATTTTGATAAATATGTCGATGCAATAAAACCAATAACTAATAACGTAATTACACCTGGTTTTTCAATAGAAGCAATAGATTGGAAATTTGATTATAGCATAGATTTCTATGACGATTTTAAGAAAAGATATGATTTTAAAAAATATTATTTATCTTTAATGCTTTCAGCAAAGATATTTCATAGTAAAAATGATACAGAAGATATATTAGAAGATTTAAAAGAAAATATTGACCAAAATGACGGTATATACCTTATAATAAATCATATACCTTCACAAGATAATAATTATGATAGTTTAGACCCTGAAACTTTATCTAACATACTATATTTTATATACACTTTAAAGCAAGAAAATATAGACATTATAGTAGGTTATACATTTTTGAATTCAGTATTATATGCAATGTTAGACTGTGAGGCTGTTTCTAGTGGATGGTTCAATAAGTTAAGAAAATTCGATTCAAATAGATTTGATGATGTAGATAAATATGGAAAAAGAAAAAAGAGATATACATCAACATCATCTTTAACATATATGACTATAGAATTAATTAAAGAATTTAAAGATGATATAGACATTAGCATTCTATATTCTAAAACAGCTTGTGATGAAAAAGCATTAGAAGATGAAGATAATGTATCTTTTGTAGATTTAGAACATCAATATTGGGAAGCTTTATCTAATATTTTATCTGAAATCAATAAAGAAGAAACATTAGTAGATAAAATTAAATTTGTAAAAAATAGAATTTCTATTTCTAGAGAAATTTTAGAAAAAATTATGAATGTGACCCAAAATAAAGAAATAGTACAAGATAAAGTAAAAAATGCGTTTAAACATATTGATGATTGGGGATTTGCAATAGAGTTATTTGAAAAAAAAGCATCATTAATTTTATAATGATGCTTCTTCTAATTTTTGTAATATACTTTGAGATTGAACAAGATTTATTAATCTTAAATACGGTTTTAATTCTTCTTGTTTTTTTGCTCTTATTAAAATAATTGATTTTTTTCTAGAGGTACCAATTAATCCAATTCCGTGTTCTTCTAAAATCTCTTTTTTTGATTCTGATATTTTTTGAGCTACATCTATTGGAAATACCATATAACTTAAATCTACATAGCTTTTATTAAGGCAAGATTGATAAAATGCTTTTTTGTAATCTTTTAGTTTTGCTTCGTATCCACTTATAATAACTTTCGGGAAAATAAAATCAATGTTTCTATAATAAAAATCATTATATTCTATAATAAGATTATTTTTTATTAAATCACGTACAGCACTTTCACAAGTTGCTTTACTTGCTCCGATGTTTTTGATTAGATTTTCTTTTTTTATAGGTCTATTGTTTTTTGTTTTTAAGAAAAGCTTAGCGTGAGTAGGTTTTGATAGGATTTCCATTTGCGACTTTGTAAAAGGTAAGTTATTATTTGTGATACTAACAACATCAATGTTTCCCCATCTAATAGGCATTTCTTTTATTAATATATTATCATTTTTTTCCATAAGGAAATTATCTATGAAAGTATTTACTAAAGTTTCTTCATAATCAAAAATCTCTTTCATATTCAATTACCCCCTTCTTTTTGTATTCTAACATAAAATAAAATAAAATAGAACAAAAAGTTAAAAAATTTATTATTTTTTTATTCAATCAATTTTATTGGTACTTATTATTTTGTATAAATCATATAAAATTTCATATACAAACATACTTTGTTCTTTTTCTGTCATTTCCATTACTTGTGCAGAAATTAAAAGCAAATGTCTATATTCAAGAAAGTTTATCATTCCATATTTATTATAATTTGTATCAACTATTCTTAATATTTGTTTTAATAAGTCTAACATTTTATCACTTTTAATTTTTATATAATCACTTTCAAATATATTTATTGCAAGTCTTAATTTATCTGTAAATTCCAATGTTTCATAATACTTTACTAATTTTATTACTTTTTCACTATTATTTTTTAATATCATAATTTTTACCACCTTTCATATTTCTTGTTTTTTACGGTTTTGTTATCAATATAGTCAATATCATCTTGTCTTAAAATATTATCTTTTTTCATTGCTTCATATACTTTTTTATAGCTTTCATCAGCATAATATCTAACTCTGTTTTTAAAGAATTTCATAAACTTATTCCATAAATTTTTAAACACATTTAAGTGCTTAATTTCTTTCTCTTGACTGGAAATAGTATCTTTTGCAATACCTAAATCTTCTTTTAATTCTTTGATTTCAAAGTCTTTTTGTATAATAGTTCTATTAAGTGTTCTGACTTCATTATCGTGTTCTTTTAAATCTTTTTCATATTCTTTCATAATAATATCTAAGTCGTTAACACCTTTAATAGATTTTGTAGTATCTCTAACTTTTGAAATATAGCTTTTTATAGTTTCTAATTGTTCATTTGAAATAGTATAATTCTTTTTGTTTACTAGATTAGGCTTTAGAGTAGTTATTATACTTTCTAGCTTATTACTTTCTGTATTTACTATATCTGTTTTTTCATTTGCCTGTTTTAGCTTTTGTTTATTCTTTTCATAATCTTTTTTCATTTGTCTGTAATTAGTCATTTTATTAACTGGTATATCAAAGTTTCTTCCTAATTCTTTTTCTTTCAGTTTGTAATCAACTTCATAATATTTGTTAAAAGATTTTATACAGTTAACTCTCATTTTATCTTGTAGTTTTGAAAGAGAAGTTTTGGTAAATATTTGAGATTTTGCAACTTGTTTTCGCATTCCATTTTTATAGCCATCTTTTACAGGCACACCAACTATATGCATATGAGGAGAGAGGCTTTGTTCTTCAAAGTGTATTACTGCATTTGCTATTTTAAATTCTGGTACAAATTGCATTAAATCATATACTTGTTCTTTATATACATTAGTCATTTTTCTTCTGTAAATAATATCTTTATCATTCCAAAATTCCATATCTCCAAGTTCAATTATTAGTTCACAAGCTAAATCTCTATTAGAATTTCTTGATATATGATTAAAGTAATTATCTATTTTTCTATCATCTCTTGTTTGCTTTTTGTTATATTCAATTCTTGCTTTTTCGAACTCTTGTAAATATAAATTTTTAACATCATTTATTAAATTATTTGTCCCATAAATATTGCAAATCATATCTGTTTTATGGTCATATTCTCTATAATTATGATTATTCACTTTTGATAGCTGACCACTATTTTGTATAGAATGATTACTAAATGAAGTTGTATTTGATGGATTCTTTTTTGCTAATTCTTTTGCTCTTTTTGTTTTATTTTTATCGTTTCCTAAGTGAATTGTATAGGCTAACATCTCACTCAATTTTCTTGCTCCTTTGCATACAGGATTTTGACTTGTCAAAAATCCTAACCCCCTATGAGTTTTGACATACTATCAAAACTCGGGGGCTCTGCGAGGCATAAATTAACTATCGCCACTTTCATTTTTACTAAAGTAAAAACAAAACGTGCCACGTTAATTTGTTTTAGCCTATCTTCGCAGGAGTATAAGTGACAGCTCCTATTGTATATGTCTCTTTCTCTTTTATAGGAAACGAATTTTCATTTTGCAGAGCAACCATTCTAATAACACTTTCATCTTTGCTGTTTAGTTCAAATTTCATTATCTCGTGTTTTAATTCTTCATTACTATCAATTTGAAATAACTCATAAAATTCTATATCAAAATATTTATTCATTCTGTCTATATAGTCATCAAATTGTGTAAGCGGTCAACAAAAAGACGTATTGAAACCTTCTAAAATGAGATGTAAGATAAAAACATCAAAATTTTAGGGGGTTTTAAAAATGTCAAAAGTTTATGAAGAAGAAGAAAAAAGAATGTATCTAGATGCTTTTAATGTAAGTGGAAAAACTAAAACCGCATTTGCAAGAGAAAATAATATACCAGAAGCAACATTTAGAGCTTGGATAAAAGAAGATGAGTATTTAACATTTGGAGCTATACAATTAAATAATAATGCACAACCAATAAGAAACAAAAAGCAATCTACAATATTTTCATGTGAGAATATAAGGATAGAATTAAAAGAAGGATTTGATAAGAATTTTCTAAAAAGAATTGTAGAGGTGTTAATTAATGATAAATGATTTGTTAAGAAATGTATCAACAATATATATAGCATATGGAGTAACAGATTTTAGAAAGCAAATTCACTCATTGTGTGATATAGTACAAAGTAAATATAAATTAAATCCATATAAAAAGGAAGCATTCATATTTTGTAATAAAAAAAGAAATAGTATAAGAGTATTGTGTTATGATAAAAATGGATTCATATTAGCCCAGAAAACATTGCTAGATACAGAAAAGATGAAATTTCAATGGCCAAGAAATAGTGAGGAATTACGAAAAATAACAAAAGAGCAATTAAATTGGTTGTTGTCTGGACTAAAAATATATCCAGATAAATATTTTAAAGAAATAGAGATAAACGAAGAGAAAATAGCAATTTAATAGTTGATAAAATGTTGAAAAGTAGTAAAAAAAGCAAGTAAAAAGTGGATAAAAAAGTAAAAATAAAATGCTTGAAAGTATTGATATTTCAAGCGTTTTATGATACAATTCTCCTAGAATTTAAAGGAGAAAAGAGAGCAAATGTCATTAGAAGAAGCAATAAGAAAAATACAAATTTTAGAAGATAAAAGAAATGAGTTAGAACAAAAAAATCAAAATTTAGAATTAGAGAACGAAAATCTAAAATTAGAAAATAATTCATTGAAAAGAATAATATTTGGTTCTAAAAGAGAACACACACCTAAAGTCACAGAAGAGCAAATAGAAGAACAATGCTCTCTATTCGATGACCCAGAAGAAATTGAAAATGATGTACAAGAACAAATAAATGAAAAAGTAGAAGAAATAACAGTATATAAAAAGAAGAAAAGTAAAACAAAGAAAGCAGGGCTAAAGAGAACAGCATTAAAAGATATTGTAATAGAACGAAAAGAATATGTTATGGAAGAAAATGCAGTATGTCCAGAATGTGCAGGAAACTTAAAAAATGTGGGTAAAAAAGTAGTACGTCAGGAAATAGAGTATGAGCCAGCAAAATTAAAAATAAAAGAATATATAAAATATGTATATAAATGTGAAAAATGCGGAACAGAAGGAAGTAAAAAATCAAGTAGTACATTCTTAGAAACAGAAGTACCAAAACCAATACTAACTCATTCTTTTGCTTCTCCATCACTTGCAACAGAAGTAATATATCAAAAGTATTATCTAGGAGTACCGTTGTATAGACAAGAAAAAATGTGGGATGATAAAGGATTAGTATTGCCAAGAAATATGATGGCAAATTGGAATATAAAGATATCAGAGTACTACTTTAGTCACATATATAATTTTATGCATAAGAAGATTAAGGAAGAAAGTGAATTATTGCATAGTGATGAAACCACAATGCAATGCAATAAAGAAGAAGGTCGAAAAGCATCAAATAATTCATATATGTGGGTGCTACGTTCAGGAGAATTAGAAAAAAGAAAAGGAATAATTTTTAAATATTCTCCAAGTAGAAGTGAAAAAACTGCCCAAGAATTTCTAAAAGGATATAAAGGAATTCTAGTAACAGATGGATATGCAGCATATAACAACATAGAAGATATAACACATGCAGAATGTTGGGCACATGCAAGAAGATATTTCTTAGAAAGTATACCATTGGATGACAATGGAAAACCTAATACTAATGCATATGGATATATTGGAGTGACTTACTGCAACAAGTTATTTGAAATAGAAAGAGAAATAGAAAAATTAGATATAGACGAAAAAGTAAAGAAACGTCAAGAAAAATCAAAGCCTGT
>CALXJG010000051.1 GCA_944388565.1 uncultured Clostridia bacterium | reverse complement strand
TTCGCATTAATACCATTTTGCGCAATTTAAATTTTTGTTTAATAATTTAACAGTTATATATCTAATTAAAATGGAGAGATAATATTTATATTTAATTTTTGTAAGAATATTATAATTTGATAATTACTTTACAATATATTAGACAATTCAATTATTTATTTTCTTTAATGTGATTACTATCATTGACAAAAAAAATATTTAAGTATAAAATATATAATATAAATATGAAATTTAGAATTATTATGTATCTTTTTTAGTAAATACTAATTAATATAATATGTTGCTTATATATTTTTTGCTAGATATTTTATTAGTTAAACTAAAGAGAAAATGAGTAACATTTGTTACGATAAAAATAGGAGGCTTTAGATGAAAAAACGGTTTATCCTTAATGTCAACTGTTGCAACAGTAACTATTATGCTTATACTAATGACTACCATTATTATAGCTGCTAATAGTATATCTGATAATAGCAAAAGAATTAGTTTTGCAAGTGAGATAAAAAGTATACAACAAGCTGTAAATAGTTATGTTACTAAAAATGAAGGCGAGTATCCAACTGTAAACAGTATAGTTGTTGATATATCAAAATTGGATCCGACTTACCAGACACAGTTTACTGCAAATCAAGAAAGCGTAGTAGATGGAAAAATTATATTAAATGAAATTGATTATCAAAAAATTGGAATAACTGATTTAAAATACGGAAATGGAAAAAGAGGAACAAATGATATATATGCAGTTTCTACTCAAACTGGTAAGGTATATTATGTAATGGGAGTAACAATATCAAATTATTCATATTATACACTTACATCTGATTTATCAAAACTATTAAAATTAAATGATAACCAAATTGATGATACTGATCCAGTAATTATATTTACACCAAATAAAATAGAATGGACAAATCAGGAGATAAAGGTTTCAATTAAAATACCAAAAATATTTTCACTTTTAGAAATAAAAGTAAATGGAACAGAGATTAGTATAACTGATCCTATCGAAGAAGGTAGTTATAACGTATATAATGTAAGTAATCCAGGTAACTATTCAATAGATGTAACATATAGAAAAAGTGAGGATTCTGTAGAAAATTCATATGCAAAATATAGCGTAACAAATTTTGATAATGTTGCACCTACATTTACATTAAGTGAAGCAAAGAAAATGGAAGGTGGTAATTTATCTTCATATGTTGATATAACTAGTAAAGTTGAAAATGGTAGTGGTTTAAAGAAAATTAAATATGAATATAACGGAATATATGATTCAGCAGTTTCTGATGAGGATAAGAATTCTGTAAAGTCACATTTTGAAAATAATGGAATTAATCTTGATACAAAAGCTACGGTTATTCCAATAACTAAAGGGACAAGAAAACTTACTGTATATATGGAAGATAACGCAGGTAACTGGTCAATGCAAACATTGGTGTTTACTCAAAATACAGAAAATGATTCAGGAATTATTTCACAAAATCAATCTTATGTTGGATATTATGCAGACGTAGATGGAGATAAACAACCAGATGGAGTAATTTATGTAGATTTAGCAGATACGAAAAATACAAGTGGAAGATGGAATAACGATACAGAAGGTTTTTGGAGCGATTATGAATATACGCCAGTAACAGAAGGTTTAAAGCAATATGAGGTATGTAATGAAAGATATACAGGTTTTGGAAATAAATGGACAAGACCAGTAATAACAGCTGTAGAAGGAACAACAGGTGCAGATAGGTTTTATGTAATGGCACTAGAAGATTTTGATACGGACTGGTATTATTGGTATGAAGATGCATATGGAAAAGCTAACACATCAGAAAGTGAAACAGTTATTGAGTTGGGACAAGGAAAACAAAACACAATAGATATGATAGCTAATTGGAATAAAGGAGAAAATGGAGGATATGGTGCACAAGGAGATAGAGATATGTGGGGTGTAATACAAACTGCAGTAGGCAATATTAGTGACCCAACATGGTTTGTACCTTCAAAAGCAGAATGGGCAGCATTTGGAGATTTTGCGTATACAAAAATGGGGGTAGACGCAAAAAATTATGTAAACTATGGGTTACAGGATTACTATTGGTCGTCGTCGCAGCACACTACGGACATCGCATATTTCGCCTACTTCTCAGTTGGCTATATACGCACCAACTATGTGAATAACTTCTATTATGTGCGCTTGAGTGCGACCTTCTAATTTTATAAATATTTAAAAGTTAATGTATTAAAGTTAAATTTGAGATGGTAGAGTTTATCTACCATCTTTTTCTAGTTAAAAATATATTTTTCTTGTTTGACATACAATGGAAATAGTAGTATAATAAAAGCGTATATTTTAGCAAAAAGGTGGAAGTATTAATGGAAATTGTTAAAACGATACTAATGACAATATATAATATTATAAACATAACTATAATTGTATATGTAGCTTATTACATTATAACTGGTATATTTGCATTTATAAATAATAAAAAGAAGAGAATAAGAAATTATAGAGCAAAACATAAATTAGCAGTTGTTATAGCTGCAAGAAATGAAGAAAAGGTAATAAATAATTTAATTGATAGTTTAAAAAAACAAAATTATCCAAAAAATTTATATGAAATATTTGTGATTCCAAATAATTGTAATGATGATACTGAAAAGATAGCAAAAAAATGTGGTGCACATATAATAGATTGTCAAGGTAATATTAAGTCTAAAGGTGAGGCTTTAAGATATGGATTTAAGTTCATATATCAAAATTTTCCGGAATTTGATGCTTATTGTGTATTTGATGCTGATAATATTGTTCATCCTAATTTTTTAAGAAGAATGAATGATACATTATGTTCTGGTTATAAAGTGGCACAAGGATATAGAGATAGTAAAAATCCATCTGATACATGGATTTCAAGTTGTTATTCTTTGTTTTACTTAATACAGAATTTTTTCTTTAATCAAGCAAGGCATAATATGGGACTATCTGCATCTATAAATGGTACAGGTTTTATGTTCTCAAAAGAATTATTTAAAGATAATGGATTTGAAACATTAACATTAACTGAAGATATAGAATTTGCAGCTCAATGTGCTTTGTGTAATGAAAAAATTGCTTTTGTAAAAGATGCAATAACTTATGATGAACAGCCTCTTGGGTTTTCACAGTCTTGGAAACAAAGAAAACGTTGGTCTATTGGAACAATTCAATGTTTTAGAATATATTCTCCAAAGCTTGTAAAAACAGCTATAAAAGAAAAAATACCTCAAGCTATTGATATGGCTTTATTCTTTGCTGCTCCATTTATTCAAATACTAACTTTAGTTTTATTTGTAGTTTTCATACTAACCAGTCTACTTGATATACAGGTAGTGTCAGGTATTACAAAATTATTATTTAGTTATAATGTTCTATCTATAATAGTAACATATGTAATAACTGTACTTCTATCTACTTTTGTTGTATTAGTTGAAAATAAAAAAATTAAGAAAACTTTTAAAGGAATATTAACTTTTTCTATATTTATGTTTACATGGATTCCTATACATTTAATTTGTTTAGTAACAAAAGAAACAAAATGGGAACCAACTGAACATTCTAGAATTATAGATATAGATAGCATTATAGATAGTAATGCAAAATAAACATAAAGACCAAGAAAAAATCTTGGCCTTTATTGTTATCTTTTTAATTATATGTTCGTTATAATTAATGTACAGTGAAATCTATGTGTAGGAGGGGAAGATGAGTATTGAATATTTAGTCGAAAAATATAATAAACTTGTATATAAAATATGTTATGATATGCTCGGTTCCTCTCTTGATGCACAAGATACCACTCAAGAGGTATACCTAAGTTTATATATTAACTTTGAAAGATATGGAAATTTATCTGAAAACGATATCAAGAATATTATATGTAAAATAGCACTGAATAAATGTAAAGATATATTAAAAAGTAAAGCAAGAAAGTTACAAAATTTAACAAGTGATGATCAAATTGCTTTAGAAAACTATGAGTCAGATAATGATATCGAAGAAGAAATTTATTTAAAAGATAGGGCTAATTATCTTTCAAAAATAATAAACGAATTAAAAGAACCATATAATGACGTTTTAAGAAAATATTATTTGGAGGAACTTAGTTTGGAAGAGATAGCAAAACTTAGGAATACTAGTAAAGCAACTATAAAGATGCAAATACATAGAGGAAAAAATTTATTAAAAGAAAAAATTGAAAAAGATGGAGGTGGTTATTTACTATGATTGATGAAAACAAAAAGAGAAAAATTGAACTAAATTTAGATTATAAAATAAAAAAGATAGACAATTTATTAAATGGTAATACAAATTTAGAACTCTATATAGAAAGCATTGAAAATAGTAATATTAGCGTACCATCTGATATGGAAGACAAAATATTTGAAAAATTAAATATTAAAAAGAAGGATAAAAAAGAGCAAGGCAAAGTTATAAAATTAGAAGAAAAAATAACTAATAAAAATGAAAATATACCTAAAGAAAGTAAAGCAAGCAAAAACAAATATTTTGATATATTAAAAATAGCTGCATGTACAGTATTTGCTTTAATACTTTGGGAATTTGTATTTTCAAAACAAGCAATGTATGCTTCAGATAAGGATTTTAAACCTGATAAAAGTACTGATAAAGTATATGAAAAAATAGAAGCTGTTACAGATAAAATAAGTGAAATAATGATGAAACCATTAGATTTTGAAAGGAGAGATAAATAATGAAAAAGAGTATGTTTTTAACATTTTGTTTTAGTTTTATACCAGGTGCAGGGCAAATGTATCAAGGTTATATGAAAAGAGGATTATCGCTAATGATTCTATTAGGATTGGCTTTTGCTTTAACAAGTATAATTTCAATGCCATTATTTGCAATTCCAATACCAATAATATTTGCTTACTCATTTTTTGACACTTATAACATAAGAAATAAAATAGGTACAGATTTACAAGAAAATGATGCTTTTATATGGGAAAGTACATCGATTGGAGATGCAATTAATAAATTAAATATGAAAAAGAAAAGTACTTGGATTGGTGTAATATTAATATTTATAGGAGTATATTTACTATTTAATTCAGTTATTAGACAACTTGCATATAACTATGACATCGCGTGGTTATATATATCAATAAGATCAATTATGGATTATTTACCACCAATTTTAATTGCTGGTGTTTGTATTGGTGTTGGTGTAAAATTTGTATCAAAGAAATAGGAGGCAAAATATGGAAAATAAAGATAATGTGAATGTACAAACTGAAAAAAAGAAAGTAAGAAAAATAGGTAGATTAACATTTGGAATAACTTTAATATTAGTAGGATTATCAGTTGTTATACAAACATTTTTACCTATAGAAATTTTTAGATATATATTAATGTTATGGCCACTTGTTTTTATATCAATTGGAATAGAAGTTATATACTTTTCAAAAAGAGAAGAAATTAAATATGATGGAGTGGGTATATTCTTAATATTTGTTGTACTATTCTTTGGAACAATATTTGGAGCAGTAAATTATGGCGTAAATAAAGTGTTATATAATGATAATATGAAAGATTATATAGCAGAAGAATTAAATGATAGTGTACTTAATTATACACTTGCACAAAAAATAAAAATAAATAATTATTCAGATAGACCAATTGATGTTCAAATTATAGAACAAGAAGACATACAAAATACTAAATTTATTGCAAAAGCAACATATAAAGATAGTGATGAATTAAATATGCTTTCATATATAAGGGGAGAGTATAAACTATATAAACTAATAGATTATTCTTCATCTGAACATGAATATATTGACGAAGATCGAGAAAAATCTAATCAAGATATTTTAGAAATATCAAATATTCCAAGCATTATTGAAAGTTTAAAAATAAAAATAATAACTAATAACAAAGATAATGTTAAGTTAGAAGGAAATATAAATTTAATATAATATAATAGAATATATACAAAAAACAAGCCTAAGAAGTTATTATAGGTTTGTTTTTTTATATATTTACGATTAAAATTTTTCCATCTAAATACATTTTTTTTATTTCAACTTCACGTAATTCTTCAGGGGCATCTTCAATTATTCCTTCAAAAACTTTATTATCATCTTTTTGTATGTTAACTTGTAGAAGATGTAAATCTTTTATATACATATTATCACCATACATATTATATCAAATATATAAAATAATAACAATATAAGAAATTAATATTGACAAAATTACTTGAATATGGTAATATATGAATATATGAATACATATTCATATATGAAGGAGGGTATTTACTTGCATAGTTGTAAAGAACATGTAGAAAAAGAAGAAAAAATAATTCAAAATATACCAGATGATGATAATATTTTAAGTTTATCAGAGCTGTTTAAAATATTTGGAGATCCAACAAGAATTAGAATAATATACTGTATATACAAAAAGAAGATGTGTGTTTGTGAAATTGCCGAATCTATTAACATGTCACATTCTTCTGTATCACATCAGTTAAAAACTTTAAAACAAGCAAGACTTGTAAAAAGTCAAAAAGAGGGGAAAGAGGTATATTATTCATTAAATGATGAACATGTTGAAAAAATATTTAGTTTAGGGTTAGAACATATAAAGGAGATGTGAATGATGGAAAATTCTTGTAATCATTGTAATAAAGCAAATGAAAACTCTAATTCATTAGAAATTTTTTTAACAACATTAGGTGTAGTACTATTTGGTGTAGGAATATTTGTTAATAATTCAGTTTTAAGTATAATATCATATGTTTTAAGTTATTTATTAATAGGTTATGAAATATTTTTTAATGCTTTAAAAAAGGTATTTAAAAAAGATATGTTTGACGAAAATTTTTTAATGACTATAGCTACTTTAGGTGCTTTAATAACTAAGAATTATATAGAAGGAATAGCAGTACTTTTATTATATAAAATTGGAGAATTTTTACAAGACAAAGCTGTTGAAAATTCAAAAAGAAAAATAGAAAAAGCAATTGATATAAAAGCTGAATATGCAAATTTATGTGTAGGTGATGAAGTAAAAACTGTATCACCTAGTAATGTTAAAATAGGAGACACTTTATTAATTAAAACTGGTGAGAAAGTACCTTTAGATGGAACTATAATATTTGGTGATACAACACTTGATATGTCAGCACTTACTGGAGAATCATTGCCTAAAGAAGTAAGTGTAAATGATAATATATTATCAGGAAGTATAAACGTGGGAGGAGCTATAAAAATACGAGTTACTAAAGATTACGAAGGCTCAACTGTATATAGGATTATAGAATTAATACAAAATGCTTCAAATAGGAAATCAAATACTGAAAAGTATATATCTAAGTTTGCTAAAATTTATACACCAATTGTTATATTACTTGCAGTATTAATTGCTATAATATTTCCTTTATGTTTTAATATAACATTAAAAGATAGTATTTTTAGAGCACTTACTTTTTTAGTTGTTTCATGTCCATGTGCACTTGTGATATCAGTACCTTTAGCATTTTTTATGGGTATAGGCAGTAGTAGTAAAAGAGGTGTGTTGATAAAAGGAAGCAATTATTTAGATATTTTATCAAATGTTGATTCTATTTTATTTGATAAAACAGGAACTCTTACATATGGTAAATTTAATATTGAAAAAGTTAAAAATTACTCTTCTAAATACAGTGATGATGAAATCATTGAATATATTTGCTTATGTGAAAATTTCTCTAATCACTATATAGCAAAGTCAATAGTAAATAATTATGATAAAGAAATTGATAAATCTAAAGTTCTAGAACATAAAGAAATTTCTGGTAAAGGAATTGTTGCCAATATTCAAAATGATATTGTTATTGTAGGTAACGAAAAGATAATGAAAGATAATAATATAAAAATAAAAGAAAGTAAAGATGTTGGAACTATAATACATATTGCAATTAATAATGAATATATAGGTTATATTGTAATGAATGATAAAATAAAAGATGAGTCATATAAACTTATGAAAAGTCTTAAAAAATTAGGAATTAAGGAAACTATATTATTAACAGGAGACAAAGAAAAAGTAGCAGAAGATGTATCAAAAAAATTAAATATGGATAAAGTATATTCTGACTTACTACCAGAAGATAAATCAAAAATTGTTGAAGATATTAAAAAAGATAAAAAGATAGCATATGTAGGTGATGGAATAAATGATGGACCTGTAATTGCAATGGCAGATGTTGGAATAGCTATGGGGGATGGTAGTGATATAGCAATTGAAACAGCAGATATAGTTTTAATGGATAATAATCCTGAAAAATTAGTATCAGCAATTAAAGTTGCAAAGAAGACAAAATTTATTGTAAAGCAAAATATAACTGTGATATTAGCAGTAAAAATAATATTTTTAATATTAAGTGCTTTTGGTATATCAACTATGTGGGAAGCTGTTTTTGCGGATGTTGGAATATCATTACTTTCAATACTTAATTGTATTAGAATATATAAAATATAGAAAAAAATGAGGGGGATTTTTTATAAAGTGTACCCTTTGTCAAGGACATTTATAAAAAAAGTGTATACTTTATGCTAACTCTTTAAGAAGATGATTTCT
>CALXJG010000050.1 GCA_944388565.1 uncultured Clostridia bacterium | reverse complement strand
TAAATTTGGAAAAATATTACAAATATATTTAGAAAGCAATACTTTGCCACTATTATCTTTTACATAAAATTTTCTCATACTACTATTATACATGCAAACGACAAAAAAATCAAGTAAATTACATATTATGACAAAAGTGTAAGGAAAATTTTTTTATTTGATAAGAAATAAATTTTGATTTTATATATAGAAAACTATTTGACAATGAAATATTATTATGATATAATCTATAAAAATTAATTAAAGCCTATGATAAAGCAAAGTAAGTAAAGATAATATATTTTAGAGAATATAGGTCATTGGCTGTAAGCCTATTAATATACCTTTACTGAAATTTCACTTTGGAGGTCTTTTTTTGAACAGGAAACTAATTAGGAAAAAGCGGGTATGCCCGTTATAGCTGTAATTGAGAGCATTTAGTATATCTAAATGAATTTTAGGTGGTAACGCGGAAGTCATTTCGTCCTAATGTTATAGGATGAAATGACTTTTTTTGTTAAGGAGGAATATTTTATGGTAGAAAGAATTAATGAATTAAAGTTACAAGCAAAAGAAAGAATAGGTTTAGCTACTAGTAGCAACGATATTGAAAATTTAAGAGTAGAATATTTGGGAAAAAAAGGTAAGGTTGTTGAGATATTAAAAGATTTAAAAAATATTGAGCCTGAAAAGAGAAAAGAAATAGCTATGGTAGCAAACCAAGCAAAAGATGAAATTGAAAAAAATCTTGAATTAAAAAAGGAAGAAATAAAAGAAAAAGAGTATGAAAACAAAATAAATAATACTAAGAAAGTAGATTTAACATTACCAACAGATTTAAATATAGGTTCACTTCATCCAATAACAATTGTGCAAAAAGAAGTAGAAGAAATCTTTGAAAGCATGGGATTTACTGTTGAAGATGGAAATGAAGTTGAAACAGAATATAATAACTTTGAAGCTGTTAATGTACCAAAACATCATCCAGCACGTGATATGCAAGATACATTCTGGTTAGAAAATGGACAATTATTAAAAACTCAAACATCTGCAGCACAAAATAGAATAATGAAAAAATATGGAACACCTTTAAAAGCAATATTCCCAGGAAGATGTTTTAGAAATGAAGAACTTGACGCTTCTCACGAAAATACATTCTTCCAAATGGAAGGTATGATGATAGATAAAGATGTATCAATTGCAAATTTAATATATTTCATGAAGACTTTGTTATCTGAAATATTTAAAAAAGATGTTGATGTAAGACTTAGACCTGGATATTTCCCATTTGTTGAGCCTGGATTTGAACTTGATATAAAATGTTTGTACTGTGGAGGTAAAGGATGTAAAGTATGTAAACATGGAGGTTGGATTGAACTATGTCCATGTGGTATGATACATCCAAATGTATTAAAAATGGGCGGCATTGATCCAGAGGAAAATTCAGGATTTGCATTTGGTCTTGGACTTTCTCGTCTTGCAATGATGAAATATGGAATAAATGACTTAAGAATTCTAAATTCATGTGATTTAAGAAGTTTAAAACAATTAGGCATTAAATAGGAGGAAAAAATATGTATATTTCAATAAATTGGATTAAGGATTTTGTTAACTTAGACGGAATTGATATAAAAGGATTAATAAATAAATTTACAATGTCTACTGCAGAAGTTGAAGGAATAATAGAATATGGAAATAATACAAAAAACGTTGTTGTAGGTAAGATCTTATCTGTTGAAAATGTTGAAAACTCTACTAAACTTCATAAAGTTTTGGTAGATATTGGAGATGAGAAAGTAAATTGTATTTGTGGTGCACCAAATGTAAAAGAAGGAATAAAAATTGCTTTTGCAAAAGATGGAAGCTTAGTAAATGGTGTAGAAATAAAAAGAACTACTATAGCAGGTCATGAAAGTTGTGGTATGTGTCTATCTGAAAAGGAACTTGGTATAAGTGATGATCATTCAGGAATAATGATACTTGATGATAACACTAAAGTAGGAATCGATATAAAAGAAATAATACCACTTGATGATATAATATATGAAGTAGATAATAAATCTTTAACAAATAGACCTGATTTATGGGGACACTATGGTATAGCAAGAGAAATTGCAGCTATTACTGGAAGAGAGTTAAAGCCATTAGAAGTAGCAGATTTAGAGAAATATAATAATTTAGATAAATTAAAAATATCTATTGAAAATAAAGATGAATGTTATAGATATTCTGCTTTAACTATTGATAATGTTACTAAGAAACAATCATCATATAAGATGAAGACAAGACTTACATATTGTGGCTTAAGACCAATAAGTTTACTTGTAGATATGACAAACTATATAATGCTTGAACTTGGTCAACCAATGCATGCATTTGATAAACACTTTATTAAATCTATAAATGTTAAAACATTAAAAGAACCAGAAGAATTTACAACATTAGATAACACAAAAAGAAATTTAGATACTGGTACTTTAATGATATATAATGAGAATACTCCTGTTGCTATAGCTGGTGTTATGGGAGGAAAAGATACTCAAATAACTGATGAAACTAATTCACTATTTTTAGAGTCTGCAAACTTTGATGCTGTAGTAGTAAGAAAAACAGCAAGTAAACTTGGATTAAGAACAGATGCAAGTAGTAGATATGAAAAAACTTTAGATCCAGAACTTACAAAAATAGCAGTTGAAAGATTTGTTAAGGTTTTGAAAGATGAAGATGAAAATATAACAGTAAGCTCTAGCTTTTCAGATGTATATTTAAATAAATACCCAGTAATAAAAATTGATATAACAAGGGAATATATAAACAATAAAATAGGTGCAGAATTTACTTTAGAAAGAATAGTTGAAGTATTAGAATCACTAAAATTTAAAGTTGAAGTAAAAGACAATGATAGTATAACAATTGAAGTACCAAGCTTTAGAGCTACTAAAGATGTATCAGGTAAAGCTGATATAATTGAAGAGATATCTAGAGTTTATGGTTATGACAATATAATTCCACAAACTAATTTATGGAAAGTCTTCCCTGTAAGAGAAGATGAAATAAGAACTTTAGAATATAGTTCTAAAAAGATGCTTGCAGAAAAATTTGGACTTTCTGAAGTACATAGTTATGTTTGGTATGATACAAAGTTAAATAATGAACTTGGAATAAAAGTTTCAGATAATATAAAAATTGTAAATGGATTAAATAGAGCTGATAGTACTTTAAGAGCTAATATGGCACCTACTATGTTATATGCAATATATAAGAATATAAAGAATTATAATGAGTTTGGAATATTCGAGATAGGTAGAACTTTTGAATATCTACATAATGGTGAAAATTGTGAAGAATATAAAGTATTAGCTATTGCAAAGACAAGTACTACTAAAACTGAAGAGGAATTATTATTTGAATTAAAATCAATGATTGATTCAATAACAAAAGTAAATAAAAATATATGTTTAGAATATGTTAAAAATGATAGTATTAAAGAAAATTACATCCACCCAGTAAATTCATTTATTTTGAAATTTAATGGTATTAATCTAGGTTATATATCTACTTTAAATCCTAGAGTAAGAGATAATATAAATCCAAAATCAAATATAGTAATTGCTGAAATAAGGATTGACTTACTTTCTGATATACCTAAAGAACCTATTGTATATAAAGAAATAAGTAGATATCAAACTGTTGATTTTGATTTTTCAATAATCGTTGATAAAGATGTAAAATACTCACAAATAGAATCTGTAATTAATTCTTCAAATTTAACTTATTTACAAGAATATAATTTAATTGATGTATATGAAAATGAAGAAAAGTTAAAGGATAAGAAAAATATTACAATCAGATTTAAAGTGGGATCTTATGATAAGACTCTTACTAAAGAAGAGATTGATGAAGAAAGAGAAAAATTAATTACTAATCTAGATAAAAATGGAATGAAAATTAATGTATAAAAATAAATGGAGTTCATTTTGAACTCCATTTATTGATTTTATTACTGTAATGAAGAAATTATGATGGATTTACGACCATGTCTGTTTTCAGTTTCTTCTTCACTTGCTACGATGCTTCCATTGTTTGTGAAATGATGCTTACCTAATTCTGTACTAATAATACAAATACCAAGTTCAGATTTAACAATTACTTTATTAAATCTATTTTCGGTAACAATTTGAGATTCATTTGGCTTAAGTTCTTTTCCAAGGATTTCAAGTGTGACTGGAGTCTTGTTTGTAAGCAACATAAAAAACTCTCCTTATATAATTTTTTGCTAAATAGATTTTACTATTAAAACTAGAATTTGTCAATTTACTTTTTATATTATTTTTCTACTTGTGTATATTATTTAATTGTTATATAATAATTATGAGGTGAATAAAATGAGTAAAATGGAATTTGATGTTAAAGGAATGCATTGTAAAGGTTGTGAACTTGGTCTTGAAGAAAAACTTGAAGAATTAAATTTTATAGATTCAGCTAAAGCAGATTTTAAAAAAGGTAAAGTTAAAATTAAGTACGATGAAACTAATTTTGATATTAAAAAAGTTTGCGAAGCTGCTCAAAGTCTAGGATTTGAAATTATTAAGTAGTATTTATATATACTACTTTTTTCGTTGACAAAATTCGATATTTATAGTAATATTTATATATAAATATAGAGGTGAGCTATGAAAAGAAAGAAAATATTTAAAGTTTTTGTTTTAGTAACAATGGTTACAATTTTAACTTTTTCTTCGTTTATTTTAGCAGATGTAGGAAATATCAACAGATATGATAGCGGTTTTGATAGTGATTTTGGAAGTGATTTCTCTTCATCTGGCTCAGATTATTATGTTGGAGGATATTCATCTTCTGGAAGTTCTGGTGGAATTGATATTTTTTTATTAGTAGTAGTAATCGTTGTACTTGTTATAGTATTTTCAAATGTAAAAAAGACAAGTAGAAATAATACTTCGTATAAAACATATAATATTGCATTAAGAAATAATTCAAGAGCAATTGGTGAGCAAATTAGAATGGAAGATAAATACTTTTCTGAAGAAAAATTCTTAAGCTGGGTAAGAGATGTATTTATTAAGTTACAAGATGCTTGGACAAAAAGAGACTGGCATAAAATGAGACCTTTTGAGTCTAATGAGTTATTTGAACAGCACAGTGCACAATTACAACAATATATAGATAGTAACAAAATTAATGTAGTAGAAAGAATAAATATACAATTTGCTGAAATTGCTGAGCATAAATATGATGGTGATAAGGAGTTATTAGTAGTAAATTTACAAGCGGTTATGAATGATTATATTATAGATGCAACTACTAAACAAGTAATACAAGGTGATAAAAACAAAGATTGGGTTATGAAATATAAAATGACATTTGCAAGAAAGAAAGGAGTAAAAACTCAAAGAGGAACAAGTAATAAATCTACAACAAATTGTCCAAACTGCGGTGCTCCAACTGATATTACTTCTTCAGGACAATGTGAATACTGTGGAAGTGTTATTACTACAGGTGAACATGATTGGGTACTTGTAAATATAGAGTCATTAAAATAATTAGTCTTATTTAAAAGGGGGAATGAATATGGGATTAATTAAAGCTGCAGTAGGTGCTATAGGCAGTACATTGCATGATCAATGGAAAGAGGCAATTAGGTGTGATAATATGCCTGATGATGTACTAATGATTAAAAAAACTACTGATAATGGAGTAATATCAAATGGTAGTACAATTATTGTTGGACCAGGTCAAGTTGCTATTATTTATGATAATGGTAGAATATTAGATGCATCAGCAGAAGAAGGAGTTTATACTTTTGATACATCATCAACACCATCATTATTTGCTGGTCAATTTGGTGGTATGTTTAAAGAAATGTGGGAAAGATTTACTTATGATGGTGCAAGTGCAAAAGAACAAGCTGTATATTTCTTTAATATAAAAGAAATACTTGATAATAAATTTGGAACACCAGCACCAGTACCATATAAAGATTGGGGTCACCCAATAATGAATTCTAGAACTAATTCATATATTGCTATGAGCGTTGAAATAAAGTGTTTTGGTAAGTATACTTTTAAAATTTCTGATCCATTTTTATTTATGTCACAAGTTGCTGGAACAGCTGATATATATAGAAAACATGATTTAACAGAACAAATTAGAGCTGAAGTTATAGGAGCTTTTTCAAATGTATTAAATAGTTTGGGCGGAGATAATCATAAAGTAGAAGTACTTGAATTACCAAATAGAACTGATGAAATAAAACAAATAATGGATGAAAATGTATTTGATGAACCATTAAGAAAAAGGGGTATAACTCTTGTATCATTTGTTGTTGAAAGCTTAACTCTTACAGATGATTCAAAAGAGAAAATTGATAACTATGAAATAGGCGGAGATGTATATGGACAACAGGGTACTCTTACTGGTGCTTATGCTTCAGCTGTGAAAGATGCAGCAAATAATGAAGGTGGAGCTTTAAATGGATTTATGGGCGTAGGAATGATGAATATGGCTAGTGGTCAAACTTTTTCAGGAGTTAACAATGCATTTAATGCAGAACATATGAAGCAAAAAGAATTAAATGAAAAAGAAGTAGAAGAGAAGAAGGAAGATACATGGAAATGTCCAAATTGTATGAAAGAATGTACTGGAAAATTCTGTAGTGAATGTGGAGCAAAAAGACCAGATAAAAAGTTCTGTAAAGAATGTGGAAATAGTCTAGATGAAGCTAGTAAATTTTGTAAAAATTGTGGAACAAAAGTAGAATAATAGTTTTTACATATATTTAAATAGATACCTACTAATTATATTAGTAGGTACTTTTTGTGAAAAAAATCTTCTTATTGTTCACAAAATTTGTACTATATGTTATAATAAAAAAATAAAATGAAATAAGATTATTAAGGAGATGATAATTTGGCAATAAAGAAGCAAACTTTTATGAATGGCGTACTAATAATTATGATATCACAAATCTTAATAAAACTTTTAGGATTTATATATAGAATAATACTTACTAATTTTCCACAGTTTGCAGATGAAGGAAATAGTTATTATGGTTCAGGATATCAAGTATATACATTTATACTTGCTATTGCAACAATGGGAATCCCAAATACAATTTCAAAGCTTGTATCTGAAAAAATGGCAATAGGTGATAAAAGAGGAGCACATAGAATATTTAGAACAGCAATGGTAGTATTTACATTTATTGCAGTGTTATTTTCATTAGGTTTATTCTTTGGAGCAGAAGCAATATCTACACATGTATTAAAAAATCCAGGTGTAAAATATACTCTTATGGCTTTATCACCGGCAATAATATTTGTTGCTATGTCTGCTACATTAAGAGGATATTTTGTTGGAATGGAAAACATGTCGCAGTATAGTAAGACTCAAATTATAGAACAAATAGTAAATAGTGTATTTTCAGTTATATTTGTTGTTATGTTATTTGGTAATAGCCCAGAAATTATGGCTGCTGGTTCCACACTTGCTACTACGGTTGCAGCGTCTGTAGCATTTGCATATTTATTTAGGTATTATAATAAGAATAAAAGAGATATATGGGCAGATATAAGAAAATCTGAAAAATTTGCCTTAGAACCAAAAAAGAAGATTGCAAAAAAATTAATATCATATGCTATCCCACTTTCATTTGCTAGTGTTGTAGTTGCTCTTTCAGGAGTAATTGATTTAGTAACAGTAATGGATGGATTACAAAAATTTGGATATGATATAGTAACAGCTAATGAAAAATTTGGTATATTACTTGGTAAGGTAGATATATTAACCGCAATACCGCTTTCAATAAATGTAGCTTTTTCAGTTGCATTAGTTCCATTTGTATCATCAGCAATAGCAAGACATAAAAAGGATGAGGCAGTAAAGAAGATAAATTATTCGTTAAAGATATCTTCAATAATTGCATTACCTTGTGCAGCAGGATTATTTATACTTGCTCAACCAATATTTGATTTGGTATTTCCTAATGCAACAGCTGGTGCAAAATTATTACAAATACAATGTTGGATGATTATTTTCTCTGTAATTGACCAAACTCTATCTGGTTCATTACAAGGCTTAGGAAAGTTATATGTACCTGGTGCTTGTCTTGCCATTGGAGCAGTAATAAAATACATTTTAAATGTTATATTTATTCCTAAGTATGGTGAAGTAGTACCTGCAATAACTACTATAATATATAACTTTACAGCATGTTTCTTATGCTTTATAATATTATTTAAAACTTTAAAACAAAAGCCAAATATGAAAGAATTATTTGGAAAACCAATAATAGCTACTATATTTATGGCTATAAGTGCATTATTATCATATAAATTATTAATGTATTTAAATTTAGGTAATGCTATAAGTACTATTGTTTCTATTATAATTGCAATAATTGTATATGGATTTTTTGTTATTAAAATAAATATCTTAAGTACTGAAGAATTAAAACAATTACCTTTTGGAGATAAATTATGTAAAAAGCTTAGAAAAACTTAAAAAAAGTTGAAAAAAATGTAAAAAAGTGTTGACTTTGATTTATATTTGTAGTATATTCTTAGTGTAATCTTAAAATAGGAGGGATTTATAATGAATAAAGCTGAATTAATAGCTAAAATTGCTGAAGAAAGCAAATTAACAAAAAAAGCTGCAGAAACTGCATTAGACGCTTTTGTAACTAGTGTTGAAGGTGCTCTTAAAAATGGAGAAAAAGTTCAACTAGTTGGTTTTGGTACTTTCGAAGTAAGACAAAGAGCTGCTAGAAAAGGAAGAAATCCACAAACTAAAGCTGAAATAAAAATACCAGCTTCTAAAGCTCCAGTTTTCAAAGCAGGTAAAGCTTTAAAAGATTTAGTTAACAAAAAATAATTTGTTATAAATTAAAAAGACTCTTTGTCAATAGTTGGGGTGCGGATAACAGAAAAGTTATCTGCATCTCACTTTTTATGAGCATTTTAAA
>CALXJG010000049.1 GCA_944388565.1 uncultured Clostridia bacterium | reverse complement strand
ATGCTTCAAACTCAAGGCTTTCATTCCTATGTGTGCCTTTAGAGCGAAGCGAGAAAGGAATGGAATATTTTATGAATAAAACTGTAGTTATAACAGGAGCCGGTTCAGGACTTGGTAAAGAAGCTGCTATAGCACTTGCAAGAAGAGGTCATAAAGTTTATGCAACGACTAAATATGATATTGAATGTGAAGATCTAAAAAATATAGCAAAAAATGAAGGGATAAATTTAGAACCCTTTAAACTTGATATAAGAATTGATGAAGATAGAAATAAATTACTTGATATTGATTTTGATTGTTTAATCAATAATGCAGCGATAGGAGATTCAGGAAGTATAGCAGAAATTAGAGTTGATAGGATTGAAAATGTATTTGAGACAAATGTATTTTCTAATATAAAAATAACACAAATAGCAATCAAAAAAATGTTGCAAAAAAATAATGGTAGAGTTATATTTCTATCATCACTTGCAGGAAGAATTCCATTTCCTTTTTTAGCACCATATTGTGCATCAAAATTTGCCATAGAAGGTTTTGCTTCTTCCCTTAGAAAAGAAATGAAATCACTAGATGAAACTAATATACAAATTGGAATAATTGAACCTGGAGCATATGCTACAGGATTTAATAAAGAAAATAATAATAAAAAATATTCTTGGATGCAATACGAATCTTACTTTAAGTATAAATGGCAAGATATGAAATATAAGGAGGAGAAATTTTGGAACTTTGTTGAAAGCAAAAATTTTAACTCCATAATAAAAAAGTATATTGCTGCAGTTGAAGATAAAAAAGTAAAACATAGATATACTGCACCCAAATTGCAATCTATTGCAATACAAATTGGTAGAATTTTTGGAATGTGATATGTAGTGAAAAGCTTTTAAAGCTTTTCATTTTTGTTTTTGATTAACAACAATCTGGTCTTTTGTCGAAATCTTTTTCACAACAGTCATGTTTTTTCTCACAACAATCATGTTTTTCTTCACATGGTTTTATCCATTTACAAAATTCAAAGCATTTATATGTTTTTTGGCATTCCCATACAGGTCTACATGTTTCACAGCATTTGAATTCTTTCTTTTCGCAACAATTATGTTCTTTTCCACAACATGAACAATTATTATTCCACATTCCTAAATTTCCCCCCTTATTCTTCATAGCGTATCTAACGCTAATATATAATATGTAAATAGTTATATAAATGATACAAAAAAAGAAATGAGTTTTAATCATTTCTTAAATAAATAAAGTAATTATATATACTACATATAATGAAAATAAAATTCCACCTTCAAACCTTGAAATCGTATTTTTACCTTTACCTAAATTACAAAAAATCCATAATAACAATAATGAAATAGCAGATAAAATAAAAGAAAAATTAAAATCAAGCGAAAATTCAATTGGTGTTATTGCAGCACCAAGTCCAAGAATAAGACATAGATTTAAAATACTTGAGCCTATTAAATTACCTATTGCTAAATCAGTTTCCCTTTTTAGAGTCGCTATAATTGAAGTTATAAGCTCTGGTAACGCAGTACCAACCGCTATAATTGTAAGCCCCGTAATTTTTTCACTTATTCCAACTTCATTTGCTATTATCACCGCATTATCAACAACAAAATCTCCTCCATACTTTAATGCAATTATTCCAATTAATATATATATAATTGATGTAATTATACTTATTTCTTTATGTGCATTTGCCTTTTTCTTATTGCCCTCAGTTTTTATTATATCTTTTACAGTTGTAATAATAGGGAATGTAAAATATACTGCAAAGATAATTAATAATGCCCATCCTTCTATCCTATTTATAGATGCCTCTTTATATCCTATTATTCCATTACCAAGTAATAACACTAAAATTGTTACAATTATTGAAATTGGGATATGAACTGTCTTCATATCTTTATCAATAATCATTGGTCTTAACATACTAGAAAAGCCAAGTATTAATAATATATTACATAAATTACTTCCTATTGCATTACCAATTATTAAATCTGTATATCCCTTCATCGAAGATGTAGCAGTTATTATTAGTTCTGGTAAAGAAGTTCCTATACAAACTATTGTAAGTCCAATTATAACTTCTGGAATATAAAATTTTTTAGCTATATTACTAGAGCCTTTAACTAGTATATCTGCTCCAAAGACTAAAGCAATAAAACCTATTATAATCATAAATATGTTTAAGAACATACTTTCCTCCTATGTTTTATATAATACTTTAATTAAATATATTACTTAGCTAAAATATATCATATAATTAAATATTAATCAATATTATTTTTACTTTATACTTTTAAAATATACTTTTTTGTAATATAGGAAAAATCGATTTTTTCAAAAATAAATGTGAATTTAAATTTTGTCGAAATTTGCGATGAAAAGTATAACAAAAAGCATTTACAAACATTTGTTTGTGTTGTATAATATTCTCACAGAAGGAGGTGAGAATATGAAATTAACATTAAGATACAATATAACTAAAATAGATAAGAAACAAAAATAAATAATGTGGTGCTATTAAGATATGTTTTGTACACGAAGGCATAGAGATGATATAATAGTTTTATACGCTTGGAAAGAAGTGCTCAAAATGGTAAAAAATAAGAGTTATGACGAAGAATTTAAAAAGATGATAGTTGAGTTGTATGAAAGTCATACAACAACAGCAGAAGGTGAAGTAACAAATAATAATATAAAGAAAAGTAGTCCAAACCAAGAAATTGCGATGGATAATGGTCGAGAACAAAGGCCGTTAAAGAAAAGTGTGGCCTAGAGATAGGTGGAAACTTAAATACAACATCTTTAAAAAACTCTCAAGATAAACTTGAGGGGGTAATAAAATTTATTTTATTACTTTTGTTCAGTTCCAGATCTGGTAGTGGAAAAACTACATTACTATCTTTAATGTCTGCTTTAGATAGACCAAAAGCAGGAAAAATACTATATAAAGGTCAAGATATATCTAAAATAGATGAAGATGAATATAGGTCACATCATATAGGAGTAGTGTTTCAAAGTTTTAATCTACTACCACATCTTACAGCACTTGAAAATGTTATATTATCAATGGATGTTGCAAATTTAAAAATTCATAATAAAAAAGAGCTAGCTTTGTCACTTTTAAAAGAGGTTGGATTAAATGAAGAAAAAGCAAATAGAAGAGTATTAAAATTGTCAGGAGGTGAGCAGCAAAGGGTAGCAATAGCAAGAGCATTATCATATGATCCTGAGGTGATTTTGGCAGATGAACCAACAGGTAATCTTGATGCACATAATGAAAAACAAATTATAGATATTTTTAAAAAATTAGCACATGAAAAAGGTAAATGTGTAATTATAGTAACACACTCAAAAACAGTTGCAAGTAACGCAGATGAGGTGTATGACTTAGAAAAAATTAAAGAGAATACTATTAATTAATTCATATACATTTTACAGCTCTATCATATTATTATCACAAATGAGCTGTATAATAAAAGCATAATATGAAGGAGGTAGATATAGATAGGCTATACAAATTGATAAAGATTGAAAACAATTAACTTAATATAGATAAACTGTACAAAATATTTTTATAAAGGGAGGTGGTATATGAGTAAATAAATATAAGATCTAAAATTAAATTTGAAATAATAAATTTTTAGGTTATCCATAATTTTAAAAATATAAAAGCAATTCCTATACATAAAAGTGGCTAGTCGATTGACTAGCCTTTGTCGTTTTTTAATTAAGTTAAAATAATTATATATCATAGAACAAAAGTAATAAAATAAATTTTATTACTCTCTCAGTTTATTTTGAGAGTTTTTTTTAAAGATGTTGTATTTAAGTTTCCACCTATCTCTAGGCCACCCTTTTCTTTAACGGCCTTTGTTCTCGACCATTATCCATCGCAATTTCTTGGTTTGGACTACTTTTCTTTATATTATTATTTGTTACTTCACCTTCTGCTGTTGTTGTATGACTTTCATACAACTCAACTATCATCTTTTTAAATTCTTCGTCATAACTCTTATTTTTTACCATTTTGAGCACTTCTTTCCAAGCGTATAAAACTATTATATCATCTCTATGCCTTCGTGTACAAAACATATCTTAATAGCACCACATTATTTATTTTTGTTTCTTATCCATTTTGGTTATATTGTGTTTTAATGTTAATTTAACATTCTCACCTCCTTCTATGAGAATATTATACAATACAAACAAATGTTTGTAAACATCTTTTACTCTACTTTTCATCGCAAATTTCGACAAAATTTAAAATTACATTTATTTTTTCAAAAATCGATTTTTCCTATTATATAAAAAAGATGACTCCTGTATTATACAGAAATCATCTTCTTAAAGAATCAGCTTAAAGTATACACTTTTTTTATAAATGTCCTTGACAAAGGGTACACTTTATTACTCTTTAGACTCTTTTTCATTATTTATATCTTCCTTATTTTTATTTTTTTCTTTACTTTCTTTTGATTTGCTACTACGCTCTAAATCAAACCAAAAATCAGTACCTTTACCAACTTCACTATTTACTCCATAATTTACATTATGTGCGATTAATATATCTTTTACTATTGAAAGGCCAAGACCTGAACCAGTATCTGATCTCTTAAAGTTTTTATTTACTTTATAATATCTATCCCAGATATGGGCAATATCTTCTTTTTTGATACCAACTCCATTATCTATAACCTCTGTCCTTACAATTTTACCGTTTACACTAGCCTTTACAATAATATTTTTCATATTATCTATGTCTCCACTATGATTTATAGCATTTGATATAAGATTATATAGTACTCTTTCAATCTTAGTCTTATCAGCTACTACATAAAGATCTTTTGGAGTCTCAAGTGTAATTTTACAATTTTCTACTTGATGTAACACTTTAAAGTTTTCAATAGTTTTTTCAAGTACTTCTGTATAATTAAACTTTTCTTTAGTAAGTGTTGCAAAGCCAGATTCTATTTTTGATAAATCCATCATATCATTTACAAGCCTTGTAAGTCTATCAGTTTCATCTATTATTACTTGTAAATGTTCTTCTCTTTTTTCTTTATTATCACCAGATAAATCTCTTATCATTTCTGAATAAGCTTTTATCATAGTAAGGGGCGTTCTTAAATCATGTGATACGTTAGCAATAAGTTCTTTTCTTATTTTATCAGTTTTAGAAAATTCACTTGCTGTAAAGTTTAAGGTATCAGCAAGATCATCCATCTCTTTATACCCTGCTTTTTCAAATTTAACGTTGTAATTTCCTTTAGCTAGTTTTTGAGCTGATATAGTCATATCAGTAATTGGTTTAGAGATCCTAATTGATAAAAATACAGATATGATTGAAGAAATAAGTAAGGCTATTATTGTTACATATACTAGTTGACTCTGCAATACAGAAGTTGTAGCATCTATAGGGTCTATAGATGAAACTAATACTAAACATAGATTAGTATCTGGTATTACTTTACCATAAACAAATAATTCAGTCTTAAATCTATCAATCTTTAAAGTATAACTTACTTTTTGGTTTGAACTTTCTAAAATTTTATCTACAATTCCTGTTGTATCAATACTAAGCGGTCTAGTTGGCAATTGAGTAATTGTACCTTGACCAGAAGAATTATTTGACGAGTATATTAAATTATTATCAGTATCAAACACCCATATAGACAAAGCATTTTTATATGCTATTTTATCAATCACATCTTTAATATCATCATCATTTATTTTCTCTTCAATTTCTAAAGCAAGTGAAATTGTTTCACTTTTTTTCATAGAGCTATAATAACTTTGTAAAAAAATTACTTGCATAAACCAAAGTATTATAAACAAAGCAACGGCAAACGAAACAAAATAAACCCATAACTTAAAAGTAAGTGTATTAGTTTTTTTATTCTTCAAATTTATACCCCATTCCTCTTACTGTTATAATATTATCTCTATATCTACCAATACTATTTCTAAGCATTTTTACATGTGTATCTACAGTACGATCCTCACCGAAGAAATCATATCCCCATACTTCATTTAATATTTTTTCCCTTGATAATGCAATATTTTTGTTAATAATTAAATATTGTAGTAATTCAAACTCTTTTGGAGTTAATTCTTTCTTTACTCCATCAACATAGACATTTCTTGCTAACATATCTACTTCTAACCCTTTATATACATACTTGCCTTCAGTAGGACTTTCCTCTTCTTTTTTATTACTTCTTGAAAGTATTGCATTTATACGTGCCATAACTTCTTTAGGGCTAAAAGGTTTTACAACATAGTCATCTATACCAATTTCAAAGCCAAAAAGTTTATCATATTCTTCCCCTCTTGCTGAAAGCATAAGTACAGGTGTATTTTTTGTCTTTCTAATTTCTTTTATTGCAGAAAATCCATCTAATTTTGGCATCATTATATCCATGATTATTATATCAAAATCTTCCTCTTTACATTTTGATATTGCTTCCATACCATCTTTTGCTTCACTAACTTTATATCCCTCAAATTCCGCATATTCTCTTATAACATGTCTTATTTTCTCTTCATCATCTACTACTAAAATTCTCATTTTTCCTCCTTTATAACATATTCACTTAAATTATATATCAATATTGTGATAATTTAGTGAGAAATATGTAAACTTTTATATAAATTCTAATTAAATTTAATAGTATAACCGCAATTAAATTTTTCTCCTACTTTTAAATGTAACATGTTTTCTTTATTACAATAATTGACTTCACAATTATCATAGTTATCTGCTGTTGTATACCAAGGTTCTATACAGACAAAAGGTGCATTAACCTTAGACCAAAAAGCTAAAAAAGGAAAATCTTTAAAACAAAAATCTAATATTTTACCATTTGAATATGAATTTAAACTTACCTTTGTAGAAGATAAATTTTTAAATATAATAGCATCTTTTAAAAAAGTATCTTTACTTAATTTTAATATCTTTCTTTTTTCTAAAATATCATCTAAATTAATTTTATCATTAGAAATCAAACCATCTTTTAACATTAAAACTGTAGCTTTTTCTTCATTTTCTTCAAATTCAATATAATAATCATTTAATGATACATCTAGACAAAAAGCTGGATGACCTCCAATTCCAAACACAATCTCCTTATTATCTATATTTTCTACAATATAGTTTACATTAAGATCATTACCTTTTACTAAATACTCAACATATAATTTAAACTTAAACGGATATTTCCTTATAGTATCATTATTATACTCTAAAACATATCTATGTAAATTATTTGTTTTTTCTATAACTTTAAAGTTCATATCTCTTGCAAATCCATGTTGATTCATAAAATATTCTTTACCGTCTATATATGTTTTGTTATTCTTTAATTTTCCAACTATAGGAAACAATATAGGAGCTTGTCTCCCCCAATAAATTTCTCCATTTTCTTTTTTTACTCTTTCACCTTGAAAAAGTTTTTGAACTCCATTTACTTTTATACTAGTTAGTTCAGCTCCCATAGTTTTAGACTCGATTTCTATCATATTCTTCACCCATTAATTTGTACTAAAATTTAGATAATAATTACAAACATTTTCTATCTTTGTTTTTTCATCATTTAAAAGATCTGTTTTATTTGCAATTCTTTTATATTCACCTGTTTGTAAATCTTGGTAAAATTCTATTTTTCCATCTTCTAAATAATATCTATACTTTTCTTCATTACTTTCAAGACTTATATATGAAAATACACACATATTAGACCTAGTATTTTTTAGGATTTCATATTGTCCAAGTGCCGAATCATGCATTATTACACTAGCATATATATATCCATCATTATCGTCTTTTCGTATTATATCAGCTCCTACTTTTTGCCCCCAAAAAGTTTCAAAATATTCTTTTTCTACAATTTGATCTACTTCATATTGACCATATATTTCATTTTCATATTTTGTCATTTTATTTCTAAGAATTACATCTAGTAACATAAGTTCTTTTTTATTATCATTTGAGACGTTAATTCTACTATAACCTGACATATCATCTATAGTTTTAGCATTATTAACTAATTGATATATTAAAAATATACCTAAAATACAAACTATAACAAGCATAAAAATAAAAGCTGCTTTTCTCATATAAAAACCTCCTATATATTAATTAAATAATTATTAACTTTTAGCCAATTACTACATTTATCATAATCAGGAATATATTTATATACTAAATTCCAAAATTCTTTTTTATGATTTGCTTCTACTATATGACAAAGTTCATGAACCACTATACTATCTATTACATTATCTGGTAACATTGCTATCTTTGCATTAAAATTTAACGTTCTATTATTAGAAACACAACTTCCCCATCTTGTAGTCATATATCTTATTTTATAACTTTCATATTTTATATTAGTAATTTTTGAAAAAGTTTCCAACTTCTTTTCTATTATACTTTTAGTTGTATCTTTTAATAATTTTATATATATCTTTTTTATATTTTCTCTAGTTGCATCTTTATCGTTAATATAAATAGTTATAGTTTTATTCTCTAAGGTAGCACTTGCCTTATTAGATTTAGTTAATACAATATGTAAACTGTACTCTTTACCTAGATATAAAAGTGTTGTTCCATCTTCAAAAGTTACTTTACTACTAGTATCATCTATATATTTTAAAATCTTTTCTTTATTCTTATATATCATATCTTTTATATATGTAATACTTGTATAATATGGTTTTACAACTATTACTTTACCATTTTTTACACTTAAAGTAATTCCTTTATTTCTTATTCTATTTATAATCTTTATATCTATATTCTTTTTATCTAAAATAATATTGTACATAAACTAAAAGCTCCAATTTACATATTTAAATTATATAATAATAAAATAATAAAATCAATAATTTAATTGTCTTTATTTTCAATAAATTTACTTCATAGTTCATATACAAATTTTAATAAGTCTTGATTTTAAAGCATTTATATGATATAATATTTTCAGTTTTATGTATACCTTTTAATATAATCTAGCTTTTGCTAGTGTAAATAATAATATAAAAATTTTTAGGAGGATTCTTAATGAAACGGTTTGAAAAAATTTTGTTTTTTATCACATGGTTCCTGCTTACTTCTGGCTTTTTAACGCTTTTTAATCTTAAGAGTATTATTCCATCTACACTAATAGAACAAGATTTTAACACACTTGAATTTGCAATATTAAATCTAACACAAAATGTATTTGTATATACTATAATCTGTATAACAGCTTGTTGTATATTAACCTTTTTGTTACATATGTTCATTTATTTAATCATAGATATATGTAAATCTGTTATTGCAGTTCAAAAAAGAAATGAACCATAAATATAATAACAAAACATCCCATATAAAATATGGGATGTTAATATGGTTGTAAAATATTCGTTGGGGTGTGAATACACAACAACGAATATTTTTTAGCAAAAAAATTGCAATTAAACCATT
>CALXJG010000048.1 GCA_944388565.1 uncultured Clostridia bacterium | reverse complement strand
TATTATTATACACAAAAATGTACCCAATGTGAAGACACTCTTTTTTTTAGTGTCCACTCCATTGGGTACATTATAAAAATTAAAGCTATCTTCTTTTAATCTCTTTAATTTATATATTAAAGTAAATTAATATCACAAAACCAAATATAAAATATTTTCATATAATACCATAGGAAGGTGGTGAAATATGAAAATATTAGTATATAACCCATCAACAAATAGGATGGAAACATATTATAGAAATTTAAATGATCCAATGCCCTATTCACAAGATAAATACTTATCAGTAAAGGAATTTAGAGGCTCATCTGAGTCTGATACTTTATGGACAGATAGACGTGCAATAGAGGCTTTTAATAAATTAAGAAGTTTATATGGGAAACCAATTAGAGTAGGATACGCTTTTAAAAGAATTGGAGAAAAAGGACATTCAGGTATGTCACAGCATTATGCTGGTATGGCTTTTGATATAGCTCAAGGTATGCCAAAAGCGGAGAGAGATAAAATAAGAAATTTAGCAATAAAAAATAAAATGTTTACATATGTAGAACCTGCCAATCTTACACCTACCTGGGTTCACGTTGATAAGAGAGATACAAGGCCAGCATGTGCTAGTGGAGGTTATCCATTAGTAAGAGAAGGAAGTAAAGGCGTATATGTTGCTGTATTGCAAGACGCATTAAATACATTAGGATATAATGCCGGAAATATTGATGGAATTTTTGGTAGAAATACTAAAAATGCAGTGTTACGTTACCAAAGAGCAAATAAACTTGCAGCTGATGGAATAGTTGGTTGTAATACATGGCGTTCAATAACACAAAGGATTGCAAATAGCAGAAATTTATACTAAAATTTATTAATAATTTAAAATATCAATACCAAGCGTATTGGTATTTTTCTTTATATATTTGTCATAATAATAATGGTGATAAAATGAAAAATAGAGAGTTAAAATTTACTAGAATATATTATGAGCCTAGTATAAAAAATTATGAACTAGGTAAATTTTTAATTAAAAAATATGAAAAATTACCTAAAATAGAAATAAATTCTCATAATAATATAGAAGAGCTTAGAAAATATGAAAATAAAGATTTTGCTAAGCTAAAAAGATATCTTATACTAGGAATAAGAAAAACTCACAAATATACACCAAATTATAAAATATCTGATTATCTAGTACCATTTACTTCATCTGGATGTTATGCAATGTGTATGTATTGTTATTTAATCTGTAACTATAACAAATGTTCATATTTAAGAGTATTTGTAAATAAAGAAGAAATATTAGATAGACTTATAAAATTTTCAAATAATTCAGATAAGGAGTTAGTATTTGAAATTGGTAGTAATAGTGATTTACTTTTAGAAAATTTAGTTACTAATAGTTTAAAAGAAAATATAGAATATTTTTTAGAAAAAACAAGTAAAGGAAAATTAACTTTTCCCACTAAATTTAGTTATATTGAGCCATTATTAGAAATATCAGATAAAAAAAGAGTATTACCAAGAATGAGCTTAAATCCTCAAAATATTATAGAAAAAGTAGAATTTGGAACAAGTAGTTTTGATGAAAGAATAAATGCTATAAATAAACTTGCTTCAGCAGGTTATAAAACATATATATTAATTGCACCAGTAATTTTAACAGATACATATAAAGAAGATTATACAAATCTTATAGAAGAATTAAAAGAAAGGCTATCTAAAGAGGCTAAAGTAGATATTACATTTGAAGTTATATTCATGACATATAGCTACGTTCATAGAAAAATAAATGAAGAAGCATTTCCAAAAGCTTTAAAATTATATAACCCAAATTTAATGACATCAAGAGGAATTGGAAAGTATCATTATAAAAGTAATATAAAAGAAGAAGCTAAAAAATTTATTGAGGATTTAATTACTAATAATTTTAAAAATTGTAAAATAAAATATATTGTATAGTATTGTGTTATATTTGTAAAAATTGTGATAGATAAAAGTATTTTCTTGATAATATATACCAAATGTTATATAATATAATTATTATAAAAGGAGGAAATAAAATGTCAGAGTTTGAAAATAGTGAAAGCAATGTTGTACAAAAAAATAATAATTTTATTTCAAAAACGTTTTTATGGATGTTCTTAGGACTTTTGGCAACAGGTATAATATCAGTATACACATATAATTCTGGTTTACTAGAAAATATGGTATATAGCAATATGTTTGGCGTTGTAGCAATTATTGAAATTGTAGTAGTTTTAATATTTAGTTTGTTATTTAGAAAATTGTCTGCTACTGCTGTATCAATATTATACTTTATTTATGCTATATTAAATGGATTTGGGCTATCTGTTATATTTGCTACATTCCAGTTAGAATCTGTATATTTGTTATTTTTTGTATCAGCTTTAGTATTTGGAATATTTGCTTTTATAGGATATAAAACTAAATTTGATTTAACAAAAGTTGGAAATATCTTATTTGCATTATTATTAGCTGGTATTATTATAAGTATAATTAATTTATTTTTAGGAAATACAATATTAGATATTGCACTTTCATGGTTTATATTAATACTGTTTTTTGGAATAACAGCATATGATATGCAAAGAATCAAACGTTGGTCACAAGTACCAGAATTCCAAGCTGAAAAGCTACATATATATGCAGCTATGGAAATATATCTTGATTTTATAAACATATTTATAAGATTATTATCAATTTTTGGAAAGAGAAAATAATAAAAAATATAGTCTTTAAGGGTTATACCTTAAAGGCTATAAATATTAAGGGGGTAACATGGAAGAGGAAAAATCATTATTTGAAAACAAAACATTATATACTAAAGAGTTATATTTAGAATTTAGTAAATTTCATTTAAGAAAGAGAAGCTTAATTACTGCAATACCACTTTATATATGTATGGCAATAATGACATTATCATCAATTTTGTTAATTGTTTTAAATTTAGATATAAGTGCAGGAATAGCATTTTTAATTCTTTCTTTAGCTGTAATTTTAATATATATTTTTTTACCAAATATTTCAGTTAGTAAGATATTAAAATTTGATAAAACTTTTGAAAATACAGAAAACAAGTATGAATTTTATGAAGATTATTTATTTGTAGAAAATAAATATGGTAGTACAAAAGTAGATTATAATGATTTATATAAGGTTTATGAAACAAAAAACAATATATACATATACATAAATTCAACACAAGCATTTTTAGTTAGCAAATCAGGATTTGATTCAAAACTAGATGAAGTAAAAGAATTCTTAAAAAATAAATTTAAAGAAAGATATATAGAAAAATAGAGGTTTAATCCTCTATTTTTTCTAAATCTTTTGAACTTGGTCCATATATTATTTTACCATCATATGTATATCTAGAACCATGACAAGAACAATCCCAAGTTTTATCTAATCTATTAAAATTAAGTAAACAACCAAGATGTGTACATTTAGGATTTACTTTATATATTTTTCCGTAAGTTATCTTTAAACACACCAACTAATTTTTCATTCTCTTTTATAATAATTCCATTTCCATTTTCTAAATTATTATAGTCTTGAATTTTAACTTTTTGTTTATTTGTGACTAATCCTTTAATACTTTCTTTTATTAATTCACTAAAAGCTTTTCTATTTTTTATTATATTGAATCTTGTAGAATTAAATAGATATGTATATTTATTCTTTTTTTCAATTATATTATCAAATAAAATATTTGCAGCAATGTTTGATGATGTCATTCCCCATTTATTAAAACCAGTAGCAACATAACAATTTTTATACAAACTAGAAAATTTACCAATATATGGTATTTTATCTAGTGAAATTGTATCTTCTGTATTCCACTTAAATAATATTTTATAATCGTTAAATAGAGAGCTTGCAATATTTTCTAAATTGTCATATTTATTTAAAATATTTACTTTTTCACCTGTTCTATGATTTTCTCCTCCTATTAATATAACATTTTCGTTATTATAGTTAGTAGATCTTAATGAAATCTTAGGGGTATCACAATTTATATACATTCCATCGATATTTGTATTGGCTGTAATAGCAATAACATATGATGTCTCTTGATATAGTTTAGTAAAATAAAAACCAGGAATATCTTTTATTGGATATTTAGTTGCTATTACTAGTTTTTTACAAGTAATATTGCTTCCATTTTTGGTCTCTATTATAAATCCATTTCCATTTTTAGATATATTTATAGCACAAGTATCTTCGTAGATATTATCTTTGAAAGTATTTATTAAAGCTAATATATATTTAGTAGGATTAAACTTAGCTTGATTAGGAAATTTAATTGCACATACTGATTTTAGTGGTAAGTCTACTCTATCTAATAACTGTGCATTAAAATCAAGTTTTTGTAGAGTATCATATTCATTTTTTATATTGTCTATTTTATTATTATCATTTGTAAATACATATGAGTCATTTCTTTCAAAATCACAGTCAATATTTTCATTAGTTATAATATTATATATATCTTCAATTGCATCTTGATTTGCATGTAAATAATCTTTGGCAAAATTTAGAGAGTATGCCTTTTCTAAATAATTATATATTAAGCCATGTTGACTTGTTATTTTTGCAGTCGTATGTCCACTTGATTTTGAAGATACTCTATCTTTTTCGATTAGAACAAAAGGAATATTTTCTTTTTTTAATTTGTATCCAAGTGTTATTCCAGTTATACCACCTCCAATTATACACACATCAGTGGATAAATTTTTATCTAATTTTTGTAATTTTGGAAAATTAATATTTTCTAGCCAGAGTGAATTCATAATTAACACCTTGTATAATATAATAAAGTTTAAAATTTAATATATTATACTTACCTTTCTCATTTATATTATTTAAAGAAATTTAAATTTAATACAAATTATTGATATAAATGTTAGATTATGTTAAAATACCAGATAAAGAAAATATTTAAGGAGGAATTTATGAAAGCTTTGGTTACAGGAGCATCTTCTGGAATTGGCTATGAAATTTCAAAGTATCTATCTAAACTAGGTTATGATATTATAGCTGTAGCAAGAAATGAAGAAAAACTTAAAGAATTAAAAAAAGAATGTAGTACTAATGTTGAAATTATATTATTAGATTTAAGTGTATATGAAAATCTTGTTAAATTATATATGCAAATTTCTGATCAAAATATTGATATATTAGTAAATAATGCTGGATTTGGAGCATTTGGTGAATTTAAGGATATTGATATAGATAAAGAAGTAAAAATGATAAATACAAATGTAGTTGCAGTAGATGTGCTTACTAAATTATTTTTAAAAGATATGGTTAAAAAAGATAGTGGAAAGATTTTAAATGTGGCATCAATTGCTGGATTTATGCCTGGACCTTTAATGAGTTCATATTACGCTTCAAAAGCATATGTTGTTAGATTATCACAAGCAATATATAAAGAGTTAAAAATAAAAAAATCAAATGTAGGGATATCTATACTTTGTCCAGGTCCAGTAAATACTCATTTTAATGATGTGGCAGGAGTAAAATTTAATATAAAACCACTTAATAGTGAGTATGTAGCAAAATATGCAGTAGACAATATGTTAAAAAATAAAAATATAATAATACCAGGTATTTTAAATAAATTTATTAGATTTTTCTCTAAAATAGTACCTGATAAAATAATGATGTATTTTGCGTATAAAGCTCAAATGAAAAAAGTAGAATAAAGTATAAAAATCATTTATAATCAGAAAATATAATTAATGATTATAGGTGATTTTCTTATGGAAGGAAGATTAAATTTAAGAAATGAAAAAATAAAACTAAATAAAAAGGATGCAAGAGAAAATAAAATATATATTTACTTTATAATATTTTTTCTTGGATGTATAGTTGGATTTACATATGAAACTATACTTGGTATATTTCATCTTGGTGGATTGTATAGTAAACAGGGATTACTTATTGGGCCATTTATTCCAGTATATGGTACAGGAGCAGTTTTATTTACTGTATTTCTAAAAAATATGAAAAGTAAATTTAATATATTTATAGCATCAATATTAATAGGTGGGATACTTGAATATTTTTATTCTTTTTTTCAACAGATTATTTTTGGTACAGTTTCTTGGGATTATCAAGGAGAATTGTTAAATATTGATGGGAGAACTAGTATTGTATTTGCAATATTTTGGGGGATTATAGGGGTATTATATATAACATATGTTTATCCAACAATATTAGAGATTATATCACACTTTAATGAAAAAGCTTTTTCAAAAATAGCTTTGGTAGTTACTGTATTTATGAGTATAAATATACTTTTAACTGTGGCAACTTCATATAGACAAACGATGAGATATAAGGGAGTTAAAGCTCAAAATGGTATAGATATATTTTTAGATAAATATTTTAGTGATGAAGTATTAAATAATTTATATACAAATAGAATAAGAAAAGAGTAAGTATAAAGAGAAATTTGATTTGTACTAAAAATATGATATAATTATATAAATCATTTCTTTTAATAGCTTTATTAAGATATTTTTACTACTAAAAATTTTTAGGAGGAGTTTAAATGGAAAAAGAAAGGTTAGATTGGATAGCTAAAAAATTTCAACCTTTTATTGAAAATGGTAGTAATTTATTTATCATGAAGAATACTGAGGATGTTTGGGTTATATCATGTAGTTCCGAAAAATTTACATATGAATTTATTATACAATTTAAACCTGAAGAGTACTTAAAGGAGTTATCACAAATATATTCTCATGCATTTAATAATAAAAGTGAAGCAGAATGTTTAAGAGAGCTATTAGAAGAAACTACTGAAATTCATTAATTTAAAGCCACCTAGATTAAATTAATCTAGATGGCTATTTCTTTTAATTAATTCTTCTAATATTTGTACTGCATTAGTAGCAGCTCCTTTTCGTATGTTATCTGCTACACACCAAAAATTTATACCACTTTTAACACTATAGTCTCTTCTTATTCTTCCTATAAAAACATCATCTTTTCCATCAACAAAGGTAGGTATAGGATATATTTGTTTTTCAGGCATATCATGTACTACAATTCCTTCAATTTTATTTAATTGCTGTTTTAAATCGAGTATATCAAAGTCATTTTCAAGTTCAACATTAATACTTTCACAGTGGCAATTTTTAACGGGAACTCTAACAGCAGTAGCAGTTATATTTAGATTAGGTAAATTTAGTATTTTTCTAGTTTCTTCTATAATTTTCATTTCTTCTTTAGTGTATCCATTTTCTAAGAATATATCGATATGTGGTAGGCAATTATTGGCTATTGGATAAGGAAATTTATTTGCTTTTTTTCCAGTCAAAGTATTATTTAAATCATTTATCCCATTAATTCCAGCACCAGATACTGCTTGATATGTCGAAAAAATAACCCTTTTTATACAATATAAATCATTTAAAATTTTTAAAGGAATAACTGCTTGAATAGTAGAACAATTTGGATTTGAAATAATTCCTTTGTGTTTTATTAGCATATTTTTGTTTACTTCTTTTACAACTAGTGGTACATCTTCATTCATTCTATATGCACTACTATTATCAATAACAATGCAACCATTTTTAACAGCAATTGGTGCATATTTTAAACTTATATTAGATCCAGCAGAAAAAAGAGCATAATCGAATCTATTATTATCGAAAGAATTTTCATTAAGTTCTTCTACTATATAATCTTTATCTAAGAAGTGTATAATTTTTCCTTTTGACTTACTTGAAGCAAGTAGTACGAATTCATCTATTGGTAACTTTTTTTCTTCTATGACTTTTAAAAAAGTAGAGCCTACTAATCCAGTTGCTCCTACTATTGCACATCTTATCATAAAAACACCTCAATACAAAATATGAGTAATTGAGGTGTTTTAGAATAATAATATGTCGAATTTTAAATATTTGGATGTACTAGTTTATATAGTACTTCAGGATTTGAATATATATTTATAGTAGATAGTCCTAAATCAACTATATATATAAACAAAAGAATAAAAGCAATTTTTTTAGTTATATTTTTTGGAACATATGAAATTATTTTTAACAATAATGGTTGTATAAAATAAACATACATTGTAGCAAGAATTCCCCAACCAATCATAACAGGTACAGAAGTATAATGTAATATAGGTAAAAACTCATTATCATAGTTCCACATTTCTATACCAAATACATGTTTTAGTATAAGGCCAGATACAAGTTCAAAAGTTCCCATTATTATTGCAGTTGATATAAATGTATAAGGAATATTTTTCTTTACTGGTTTTATTCTATGGAAAAATAAATATAGTATTAATGCACCGATACCGTAGATAGTACAATATGGTCCAAATGTCATACCTCTATTTGAAAATTCACCAAATTTTAGAAAAACAAATATAGTCTCTATAATAAAACCAATTACTGCAGCTATAAAAAATATAAATACCATATTTTCAAAAGTAATTTTTGTTTTATCTTCGTCAAATTCATCAAATTTTTTTATAGAAATTATTTTATTTGAATTTACTACAGTTAATGCTTTGTTATTGCTATTTTTATCTGATTTCACTTTATTCACCTAACTTTTTTGTATAAATGCTATTATCAAGTTTAAATGTTAAATTATTTAAATATTCTAAACTAGAATTAGTTGGAAAATTAAATGTATATTTGTAAGCAAATAGCATTTGTTTGTATATTTTAAACTTCTTATTTACTTCATTTCTTCCGTATTTTGGATCACCGATTAAAGGGTGATTTATTTGTTTCATTTGTGCTCTTATTTGATGCGTTTTTCCTGTTGATATTAAAATAGATAAAATTGCATAATCAAATTTATTATTTTTCTCTATAACAGTATATTTAGTTATAATTTTTTGAGAATCTTTAACTTGATTATCGTATACAATACTATATCCTGTTTTTGAGTCTTTTAAAATATATTTTTCTAATGTTTCAGAATTTTTATCGAATTTACTATTTGAAACATAAGCAATATATTCTTTCTTTATATAATCTTTTTTAAAAGCTTCAAGCAACAAGTCGTATGTTTTATTATTATTTGCAAATATTACTATTCCTGCTGTATTTCGATCTAACCTATGGCAAATTTTAGAATTAGGATAATCTTTTTTTACTAATTCTTCTAAAGTGGGTTCTTTACCACCTATATTTGAATAATAGTCGTCTATATTTTCACCACTATAACATTCAATATTTGAAAGTAATCCTTGTGGTTTGTATACAGCTATTATATTATCATCAACATATATATAATCTAAAGACTTTGGCAAATCAAATAAAAGATTATCAGTAATATATATAGTTATTAAATCGTTGTTGTTTAAGAGTATATCATTTGATATTTTTATATTATTTACTCTTATATCTTTATTTCTTAGAGATTTATATAATACTGATTTTTTTAAATTTGGAAAAATATTACAAATATATTTAGAAAGCAATACTTTGCCACTATTATCTTTTACATAAAATTTTCTCA
>CALXJG010000047.1 GCA_944388565.1 uncultured Clostridia bacterium | reverse complement strand
TCTCCGTACATTTTTATCTCCTTTTCTTTGATAAACATATTATACATCAAAAAGTTAAAAAAAGCCAGAAATACTGCATTACACTAGTGTTTCTGTAATATTACATTGTCAGAATAAATGTAGAACAATTTTATTAAGAAAAATCTAAGAAAAAAAGAAAAAAATTAAAAAAAGCAAGTATTAAAGCATACAAAGGCTTTAAACCTGCTTTTATTTCAAATATAATTTAATTTACTAAAATATCATTAATATTTTGTGTTAAATTTTTCTTACATTTATATTACATGACCTTTTTTTATTTATTTGGCTGTGAATAGTAACAAATTTATACACCGAGAAAAAAACTACCGGCTTAACCGGTAGTAATATTTTAAAATAAATTTTGAAATTGTTTTACAATTCCATTAACCAAAAATTGTGACATTTTTAAAATTTCTATTTGAACCTTATCAAAAGTATTAATGTCTCCTATATAGTCACCTTGTAATCTTCTGTTTACTTCATCAGTTGTAAGACGTAAATGTTCATATAACATTTTACGCATTTCTTCTTTTGGATAAAAAGGATTTATACTATTAAAGGCATCAGCCATTTCATCAGCATTTTTATACCATTTTGTATTTAAATTTGCTGCCTTTTCATCATTTTTATTCTTTAGTGCAACAATTAAATCCTTTCCAATTACTAAATGCTCTGTAAGTAATTGTTGAATTTTATTTGCTACAACATCTCCATAAAATCTTCTAAAAATATTAGCTATATCCTTTGGATTTTCTAAAAGACGTGCTTGTGTAGCATCTAAGTCCTTTAAATTTTCAGCAATACTTATTAAAAGCATTCGTGTCCACATAACATGTTGCTCTCACGCTAAATTCATCTGTTTTATTAACTTAACTTGATTCATACTTACTAAGTAATTTAAGTTTTGTCCATAATTTGGGTAAATATAAATTTGTTGACCAACTCTTAAATCATATGGATTTAAAGCTATATTAGTATCAATTATTTTTTGTACTGTTGTTCCATATTGCATTGCTAAATTATATAAAGTATCTCCTGGTCTTATTGTATGTAAAATCGGGTTTATTTCATTCATAATATTATTTCCTCCTAATATAGAATATTAGTGAAAATAAAAATTGTTTACACTATTTTAGAAAATATATAATTTTACCTCTAATACCTTAAAAAATTTATTTTACTATAAATATTATTCTTACTATACAATAAAAAAAGACGGATTTACCGCCTTTTTATATATTTCCTTCTTTTAATCTATCAGCTCTATCTGCAGCTATAAGTGCTTCTATTAATTCATCCATATTTCCATTAAGAAAACTTTCTAACTGATAAATAGTATAATTAATTCTATGATCTGTTACTCTACTTTGAGGATAATTATATGTCCTTATTTTTTCACTTCTTGCTCCACTTCCAACTTGTAATCTTCTTGTTGTAGCAAGTTCATTTTCTTGCTTTTCTTGTTCTATTTCATATAGTTTAGAACGTAACATTTTCATTGCAGTTTCTTTATTTTGTAATTGAGATCTTTCATTTTGACAAGCTACAACAATACCAGTTGGTATATGTGTTATTCTTATAGCAGAAGATGTTTTATTTACGTGTTGACCACCTGCACCACTTGCTCTATATGTATCAATTCTAAGATCGTTGTTATTTATTTCAACTTCTACATCTTCAACTTCTGGTAAAACTGCAACTGTAACTGTTGATGTATGTATTCTACCACTTGCTTCCGTCTCTGGAACACGTTGAACTCTATGAACTCCACTTTCAAATTTTAATTTGCTATATGCTCCTTTTCCTTTTATTATAAATGAAACTTCCTTTAAACCTCCAATACCAGTTTCGTTAATATCTATTATTTCTACTTGCCACCTTTTAAGTTCAGCATACATAGTATACATTCTATATAAATTATACGCAAATAAAGCAGCTTCTTCACCACCTGCACCACCACGTATTTCAATTATAACGTTACTATCATCATTTTGATCTTTTGGTAATAATAATATTTTTAACTCTTCTTCCATTTTTGAAAGTTTTTCTTTTGAAGAATAATACTCTTCTTCTGCAAATTCTTTCATTTCAGGATCGCTCATCATTTCTTTAGCTTCATCCATATTATTTTTCACTTGTTTATATTCTACATATTTATCAACTACATCTTTCATAGCTGATTGCTCTTTCATATATTTTCTCCAAGAATCTTGATCAGCTATTACTTCAGGATCAGATATTTTCTCAGTTAATTCGTTATACTTTTTTTCTAGTTCTTCTAATTTATCAAACATTTAAAATTCTCCTATCATTATCAATATATACGTATTTATTTTAACATAATATCTTTATTGTTTCAATATATTATATGGAAATATCGAAAAATTTAATTAAATAAAACTTGTTTATTAGCTGCTATTATTACCATTTTATAATTTTTTCTTTTACTTGTTAAATTATAATGTATTTTTAATATATTGAATCGTGGTTCAATACTGTTTTCAATATCTATATTATTTTATATGTTGACAAACAATAGACATGAATATATAATATAATCGTAACAAATAACGTAATTTTATTTAATTAAAGAAAAGGAGCAATTTATTATGCAAGTAACTCAAAAAAATTCGGCTACTCGGGAAGAAGTAAAAAATGTTAGAAGTATAAATGATTTATTAGATGAATTAGGTGAACTTACACCAAATGAAGCAAATAACCTTATAAAATCTAATAATTGTGTGGTAAGAAAAAGAGCCATCGAGTATGCTGATAGGCAAAGTAGATTAAAACAACTATTAGCAGAAGATGATTCTAATGTTGAAGAACTTATACTATCTTCTTTAGGAGACCTAACAGTAGAAGAAGCAAACAAGCTACTTCTAGAAGCCTATAGTTACAAAGTAAGAGAAAATGCTATCAGGTATGCTGATAGACAAAGCAAATTATCATCACTATTAATGGAAACTAATTCTAATTTTATAGACTTTATACTCTCTTCTTTAGGGGGCCTAACAGTAGAGGAAGCAAATAATCTACTTTTAGAAGCTTATTACTATAATTTAATAAGCAAAATCTTAAAGTATACTGATAGGCAAAGTAAAATAAAAAGACTATTAGTGGAAGAAAGAGATAGTGTTATAGACCTCATATTAGCTTCTTTAAAAAAATTAAAAGCAGAAGAAATAAGTCCACTTCTAGAAGCTGATAGTAAGAGAGTAAGAGATTATTCGTGGGAGTCTATGAACTATCTAAGTACATTAGATAAAATATTGTTATCTAAAAGTTGTTCTCTTAGCCAATGTGAATTAGCTTCTTTAGGAGTTATACCAACAAAAAATGCAAATAAACTACTTCTATATGCTAAAGACTTTAAAATAAGAGAAATGGTTGTAAAATATGCTGATAGACAAACTAAATTGGCAGTACTATTAAAAGAAAAAGAAAATGCTGTTATAGACCTTATATTCTCTTCTTTAGGAGACCTAACAGTAGAGGAAGCAAATAAGCTACTTCTAGAAGCTTATAGTTATAAGGTAAGAGAAAATGTTATCAGGTATGCTGATAGGCAAAGCAAATTAGAACGGTTATTAGTCGAAGAAATTATTGCAGACCTTATATTTTATTCTTTAGGTGATATATCAACAGAAGAAGCGAATAAGTTACTTCTAGAAGCTGTTGATTATAATGTAAGAGAAATGGCTATCAAATATGCTGATAGACAAACTAAATTAGCACGATTATTAGTAGAAGAAACTTCTGAGGTTATTGACCCTATATTGAACTCTTTAGGTGAGTTAACAATAGAAGAAACAGATAAACTTCTAAAAGCTCATACGTTGAAAGTAATAAAATATGCAATGCTCAATGTATGTTCTGAAGGTTTAGAAGAATTAAGGGATGTAATAATTGAAAAATTAAAGTATATTAAAGAATAGCATAAAAAAGATTAATTCGATAAAATAGACTTCGTTTGAAGTCTATTTTTCGTTAATGATTGAATTATATTAACACTAATTAGAAAATTTTAAGTAAAAAAATAACCGTTAAAGCAGAATTATTGCTTTAATGGTTATTATATTTATTCCATATCATCATCATTTAAAATTTTAAGTTGTGCTTCTAACATAGAACTTACTTTTATTCTATATATTTGCATTTGTTTTTTCTTTTCTTCAAGTTCAAATTCCTTTTTTGCAATTTCAATTTTAAGACTTTCTAGATTATTTTTTGCGTCAGCTTCTGCTTGTTGTTTTATTCTTTCTGCTTCTTTTTGTGCAGCTGCTTTTATATCATCAGCTGAAGATTGTGCATTCTCAACAGTCTTATTTATTCCATCTTCTATTGACTTATAATATGATACTGAATTTTCTATATTGTATAATTTTTCTTTAAGTTCAGAATTTTCTTTGTATAAGAATTCATAGTCTTCCATTACCTTTACTAAGAAATCTTCTACATCAGCTATATCATAGCCGCCAATCTTTGTTTTCTTAAAAGTTTTATTATCTATATCTACAGGTGTTAACATATATTCCCTCCTCTTTTCAATTTAAAAAGCAGACAAAACAATGCCTGCTTTTGCTTTTATTATTTTAGCCACGAAAATGACATTTTTTGTTGTTTATATTGTGATCTTTCCAAATCATTTTGTATCTCTACATTTTTTGGCGTTATAAGATATATAAGGTTAGAAACTCTTTGTATAGTTCCTTCTACCATAAAAGTAGCTCCACTTAAAAAATCTAAGATTCTTCTTGCATCTTCTTTACCAACGTTTTCTAGATTAATTATAATAGATTTTCTACTTTTTAAATACTCACCTATTCCTTCAACTTCATCATAACAAGTTGGTTGAGTTATAACCATTTTTGAAGAAGATACTCCTGTATTCATTGGTATAACTTTAGTTTGCATATTTCTTGGTGAATATTGAGATTCTCTTTCTATATCACTAAAAGATCTTCTTTGTTTAACTGGTGGTTTTTCATATATATCTTGTACGTTTTCGTCTTCAAAGCCTTCATTTTCATCGTTAATATATTCTTCGTTTTCATCATATTCTTCAGCTTCTTGGCCGCCAACTCCGATCAAATTCATAAACTTGTTTATAATAGCCGCACTCATAATTTCCCTCCTACGATACTTTTATATACAATTATTAAACACTAAAAAATTAAATATGTCAATACTTTAGACATTTTTTTTACAAAATAGTTTACATTATTTTTATCTATAAGGATATGTAAATGGCAATCCAGAATAAAATTGTAAAGGATTTACTCTTTTTCCATTTTGATATACTTCAAAATGTAAATGTGGTCCTGTTGAATTACCTGTAGATCCAACATAAGCTATTACTTGTCCTTTTGTAACTTTTTGTCCCTTAGAAACAGCTAATGAACTTGCATGTCCGTATAAAGATATATATACATTTCCATCAGTTGTATTTTTTCCGTGATTTATTATAACATAATTTCCATATCCATAACTACCATATGAAGCTGTAGTAACTGTTCCATCAGCCATTGCTTTAATTGGTTTTCCATTTATTCCACTGCCAGCAATATCAGCACCAGTATGAGCACTACCTGCTGGATTTACTAAGTTATATATTTCTCCAAATTCAGTAGTAATTACGTAATAATTTGGTACTGGCCAAGCAAAGTCTCCTACGAAAACATTACCTGTCCCATTATTAGCACTGTTTTGTGCTTCTTGTGCTATTCTTGCTAATTCATCATCAACTTTTTTCTTTGCAGCTTCTCTTTTTTTAGTTAAATCATCAGAAATTGCTTGCAAATTTTCCTTTGAGTTATTTAGTTCTGCTACTTTATTTTGTTTTGCTTGTAAAGTATCATTTAAAGCTTGTGTTGATTTTTCAACATCATATTTTAATTGGTCTAACTGTAATTTTTGAACTTCTATATCTTTTTTTATATAATCTATATACTCTTTTTGATTTTTTATATTTCCTACAAGTGATCTATCATATTCTAATATGCTATTGTATACATTCATTCTAGAAAAGAAATCAGCTATTCCTTTTGATGAAAGTAAAATTTCCCATATACTAGGTATACCATTTTCATAAATTGCTCTAAGTCTTGTAGTATACATATCCTCTGCAGTATTATATAATTGTGCAGAGTCCTGTAATGCTTTTTCTTGTTTTTCTAATTTTTCATTTACTTCACTAACTTTTGCTTCAAGGCTTGCTAATTCTTTACTATATTGAGACATTTTACTATCAAGATCAGCTATATCATAAGTATACTGTGCTATTTGCTTTTCTACACCTGTTAGTTTAGACGCATTTTCTTTTTGTTCTTGTTTAATTCTTTCAAGTTCTTGCTCATACTCATCAAGCTTAGCTGCTGTAATCTCATTAGTAAATAAAGGTGTAATAACAAACATTATCATAATTATAGCTAAAGCTTTAAACTTAATCATCCTATGTTTCATATTCCTACCTCCTACGCTTTTAGATATTTTCTAATTGAAATAGAACTTCCGAAAATACCTATAAATAGTCCTAAAACTATATATGCTATTAATATTTGATACCATATTTGTGTATAAGGAATAAATCCAAATACACCTAATGATGAACCAATTTGAGGTAATCTAGCGTATAAAACTACATATGCAAGAGAAATTAATATAAATGATATGACTGCAGAAATTATTCCTATAATTGCACCTTCAACAACAAAAGGTGTTTTTATAAATCTATTAGTTGCTCCAATATATCTCATAATTACAATTTCACGTTTGTTTGAATAAACAGCTAGTTTTATTGTATTAGAAATTATAAATATACTTACTATTAAAAGTACTACACCTATTCCTAATAAAAATATATTTGCTATTTTAGATATAGCAACAACAGCTTCGATAGTTGTTTCATTATATTTTACTTTATATATTCCTTCTATCTTTTCAACTTCTGCTTTTACTTGTTGACTATCTTCTACTCTATCAAATTTTATAACAAATGAAGCTGGGAATATATTTACATTACTTAACCCTTCTAAAAAATATTCCTGTCCTTCAAAAATTGCCTTTGCATCTTCAAAAGCTTTATCTTTATCAAGATACTCTATACTCTTTACACCAGGAATTTGTTCTAATTCGTCTCTCATATATTCTATATCTTCTTCTGTTGCACTGTCTTCAATAAGAGCTTGTAAACCTTGCTCTTCTCTTACAGTTTTTACATTTGCATTTACGTTTTGAAATAATACTATAAATATTCCAAGAACTAACATAGTTGCACATATTATAAGCATTGTAGAAAATGTTTTTGAACTATGCTTTCTTAAATTATTATAGCCTTCTTTAAATAAATAAGTTCCTGTAGACATCTTTAGTATCCTCCTCTTTGCTCATCTTTAATAATCTTTCCGTGATCTAGAGCAATAACTCTTTTGTTTAAACTGTTAACAATATCTTTAGCATGAGTTACAACTAAAATAGTTGTACCCCTAGAATTAATTTCTAATAGAGTTTTAAAGATTTCATCTGCAGTCACTGGATCAAGATTTCCAGTAGGCTCATCTGCTATTATTATTGGAGGCTTTGTAACTAATGCCCTTGCAAGAGCTACTCTTTGTTGTTCTCCACCAGATAATTGATTTGGATAGTAGTTTTCTTTTCCTGCTAAGCCAACCATCTCTAATGCAGATTTTAACTGAGTTTTAATTTCTCTATCTGAAGCTTCTATAACATGTAAAGCAAAAGTAATGTTTTCAGCAACTGTTCTATCATATAATAATCTAAAATCTTGGAAAACAAATCCTATTTTTCTTCTTAAAAATGGGATTTCCTTTTGTTTTATTCTTGTTATATCTCTATTATCAATTAATATTTTTCCACTTGATGGCTCTTCTTCTTTAATCATTAATTTTAAAAAAGTAGATTTACCTGAACCAGATGGCCCAACAAGAAAAGCAAATTCACCCTTTTCAATCCTTACATTTACATTATCTAAAGCAACCACATCATGGCTATATTTTTTACTTACACCTATAAATTCTATCATTTGTTTTTTCCTTTCATATATATACCTATTTAATCATATCATAAAAAACAATTAAAGTCTACAAAAAGTTATATTTTTTGCATTTCTTTTAGTACTTTTCGTATAATTTCTTCAACACTATTATTTGCTATATCTAAATTAAGTATAACTTCTTTTATCTGATTTTGAGAATATCCTAAAACTTGTAAAGCAGTTATAGCTTCACTTTCGTTTGGATTTATTGTATTTTTAATTAATTTCTTCTCAGATATATCAATCATTTGATCTTTTATAACTTTATCTTTTAATTCAAAAATTATTTTTTGTGCCATCTTAGGTCCTATTCCTGGAATACTTTTTAAAGTTGCAATATTATCTGTAGCAATAGCAACACACATATCGCTTACATTTACATTTGATATTATTCCAAGCGCAACTTTTGGACCTACCCCACTAACACTAATTAATTTCTTAAAAAATTCTAATGTCTCAAGTGAAGTAAATCCAAATAATTTCATATCGTCTTCTCTTACATTTAAATATGTATAAATTTTTACTTTATTTTTATTATCTTCAAGCGAAAGAATTTCACTTTCAGGCATATATATTTCATAACCAATATCATTTACATCAAGTATAATTCTATCTGAAAATTTACTATCTATTGTTCCTTTAAAATGTGCGTACACATTATCACCTCTTATGTTAATATTTTACACAATATATCAAATATTGTCAATATTATTCACTTTTTTCTATTGTTATAACATCCGAGATTTCTCTTAAATTTATAAGCTCATTATTTTTTATAAGTTTTGTTATATTCTCTTCAGTTTTATCGCTTACATTATCTAATTTAATTATAACTTCTATTTTTTCCTTTCCGACTTTATTTTTACTAAATATTCTATAACTCTTGTTATTTGTACCGTTATAAAAAAACATTTCAAAAAAAGTCATAGATGTAAATATTATACCAAGCACTGCAAGTAAATATATTAATGTTTCCGCTAAACAACTCATAAATATCACCTACTTTATTATATTAAACTCTGCAGATTATTGTTATTTATTTACTAATTAAATTACAATATAAAACACAAAAAGAACCAAGATAACTTGGTCCTTCCCTTTGGCTCCCACTGCCCGGCTCGAACGGGCGACCCTGCGGTTAACAGCCGCATGCTCTACCGACTGAGCTAAGTGGGATTATATAAAAAAATTGGCAACCTCATATTTTCCCAAAGACTTTCGTCTTAAGTATCTTCTGCATCATAGGGCTTAACTTCTGTGTTCGGTATGGGAACAGGTGTACCCCCTATTTCATCGTCACCAATATTGTTTAGTATGTCTTTCTAACACACTCAAAAATACATAATGTAAAAGTCTCTCACAACCTACTCTTTCCTCTTAACCTTCTCTTGGTCAAGCCCTCGCCCTATTAGTACTGGTCCGCTCAATATATTACTATACTTACACTCCCAGCCTATCTCCTCGTTCTCTCCAAGGGGGCTTACTAACTTTTCATTATGAGATATCTTATCTCGAGGTGGGCTTCACACTTATATGCTTTCAGCGTTTATCCCGTCGGAACTTGGCTACCCAGCTATGCATCTGGTGATACAACTGGTGCACCATCGGTTCCTTCACCCCGGTCCTCTCGTACT
>CALXJG010000046.1 GCA_944388565.1 uncultured Clostridia bacterium | reverse complement strand
ATAATTCCTTTTCCTTTTGAAATTAAATAATGATTACTATATATTACAGCTGTTCTTTTATTTCCATCAATAAATACTTGTTTTTTCATTGTGTATAATAAAAGTTCAATAGCTCTGTCAACATCATTCAATTCTTTGTTAAATATTTCTTCTAACTCTTCCTTAATTATACTTTCGATAGGTAAATCTGGTTTCCACGCTGTTCTTCCTATTATTACTGGTGTACTTCTTACTTTACCTGCTGTATAATAAAATCCCTCTTCTACCATTTTATTTATTTCGCATAATAAAGCAAAGTCTGTATTGCTTAAAATAACATTTTTATTTAATATAAACTCCCAAGCATGTTTTAAATTTACTATTTTTAATATATCTTCAGATGTCATATTATTTACTTTTCCACCTTCAATAATGCTTTCTGTATCTGCAAATGTAGTTGCAACACCTTCTAATATAGCTTGTTTATATATAGTATCTACTAAATGTCTTTTTGCAAAATCTATATTTTTTGCTACCTTTTCAGAAAGTTCTTCTTCAACATAACTAAATTGTTTTAGTTTTTTTGTTATTTCCCTTATTTGTTTTTTTAATTGTTTAGCTTTAATACCATTATTTAGTACTAAATTATATAATTCATCAGAATATTCTCCAACATACTTTGTTAGAGCTACTCCATCTTTTCTATAATGTACATATATATATTTATTTGAATTATTTTCTCTTATTTCTACTGCTCCATATGCAAGTGATTGTAATTCATGTTCAAGAACCTGTTTACTTTGAAGAAGATTCATAATTTCAACTTTTTCTTCCATGATTTTCTCTTTATAAATGTGAAACTTTTTAACTTAATTTATTTAATTTTGTTTCACATTTATATTATACAACAACAACCCAAAAATATGAAACATTTTTTGTATTTTTTAAAATTTTGTTTCACATTTTGAAATAATATTTTTTACTTAAATATTTAAGTTTGATAGAATAATAAAAATACCAGACATATAATCTGGTATCTTTATTATTTAATTGTTGCAATAAACTGACTTAAAGTAGTATAGCTATAGAAAGTGAATCTAGGTATTTTAAATTTATCACATCCTGGATACACTTTTGTTTCTCCACCTTTAAACGCCATTGTAAATCCTGCTTCTTTTAAAACAGAAATAGCATAATCGTTATATTCATAAAATGGATAACAAAATACAGTTGTATTATCTAAAATACTTCTTGTTTTTGCTAAATCTGCTAATAATTCATCTTTATCAACACATTTTATAGCTCCACCTTGTCCACCTGGACAAACTCCAGGATTATGAAGATTATCACCATGAGAATGAATTTCTATATTAGGAGAAATAAAGTCCTCTTTATTAAACCATGCAGTAATAAGGAACAAAGTTGCATGCAAATCATATTTTTCAAGTAATGGTATTGCCTTACTACTAACTCCCATCGCTCCATCATCTATTGTAATTACAACACTATTTTTTGGTAGTCTAATATTTTCATCAATAAATAAATCCAATTCCTTCATAGTCATAGTAAAATAATTATTATCTTTAAGATATTTTAAATGACTTTCAAACTGATCAGTTGTATGACATATTACCTCATCACAAACCTCATTTTGACTTTTATCATAAAAGAAATGATATGTTATAACAGAAACACTTTTTAAACTTTCTTCCTGTGAATTATCAGCATATTCTACTCTAACTGTATCATCTTTTTTTACATATAATAATTCATCTTGAAATTCCACATAATATTTATCCTCGTTTTTTATGATAATTGGTAAATTATAACTTTTATTAATTGTATAAACTAACCCACTATCATTATAAAAAGAGGTTGTATCTTTAGTAACCACATTTTCATTAAATGGTATATAAGATTTATATCTTGTATCTTTTTCAGTTAGAGTATCAATTTTATCAATATCTTCATAATAAATATAATAATCCATATTAGCAATTTTAAAATATTTATCTTCTAATGTTATTTCTGGCATATCTTCTAAAGTTAATTCAACTGCATTGCCAATTTTTCCATCTTCAACATAATTTCCGTCGACAAGACTATATAAATTTGACTCTTTATTCATTTTTACAGTTTTATTGTATTTTGATTTTATATTTGCTAACAATTCCTCATTTTTTTGCTGGATAAGTCTTTCATTTGCTTCTTTTTCTCTCCTTTTAGATATTATACTATAGCCAATTACAGAAGCAATAACTATAGCTATAACTAGAAAAATAATTGATATAATAATTACCTTTTTTTTCATAGATTTTCCCCCACTTGTTATATGCTACCTATATATTAATATATAATTTAAAAAAATTCAATGAAATTTGTAAAAATTTATCAAAAGTATATAAATCTTTGTGTATAAGTTTCTTATTGACAAAGTATTTGTATTAAATTATAATTTAATAGAGGTCTTAAAATGAAAGAAAAAATTGAAAGATTTAATCCCGATATAAATAAAGGTTTAACTTACGAACAAGTAAAAAAAAGAAAAGAAGATAACTTAGTAAATTATGATACTTCAGTACCAACAAAAAGTATTAAAAGAATTTTATTTGAAAATTTCTTTACTTTGTTTAATTTTCTAAACTTATTTTTAGCACTTGCTATTTTTCTTGTTGGCTCATATAAAAATATGTTATTTATGATAATTGTAATAATAAATACTGCAATTAGCACAATACAAGAAATACATTCCAAAAGAGTAATAGATAAATTATCTATCATAGCTGAAAGTAAAGCAAAAGTAATAAGAGATGGGAAGAAAGAAGAAATACATATAAATGATATTGTACTTGATGATATACTAGAATTAAATACTGGAAATCAGATTTCTACTGATAGCATCATACTAGATGGTAAGGTACAAGTAAATGAGTCTTGTATAACTGGTGAACCTGATAGTATTTTAAAAAAAGTTGGTGACACTTTATTATCTGGTAGTTACATTGTAAGTGGTAAATGTATTGCAAAAGTTGAACATATAGGAGAAGAAAATTATACTGCTAAAATTTCTAGTGGTGCTAAATATGTAAAAAAAATAAACTCAGAAATTATGATATCTTTAAGAAAAATAATTCGTGTACTAGCTTTTGCAATAATTCCAATTGGTATTACACTATTTTATACACAGTTACATATTCAAGCTCTTTCACTACAAGACGCTGTTGTAAAAACTGTTGCTGCTGTAATAGGTATGATACCAGAAGGACTTGTTCTTCTAACAAGTACCGTTCTTGCTGTTAGTGTTATAAGACTTTCAAAATCAAAAGTTTTGGTTCAGGAATTATATTGTATTGAAACTCTTGCAAGAGTAGATACACTATGTTTAGACAAAACAGGAACACTTACAGAAGGAATAATGGAAGTTAAAGATTTCATTCCACTATCAAAATCCAAAGACGAAATGTTTAATATACTTTCAAATATTGCAATATCATCGGATGATGAAAATTCCACTATTGAAGCTATAAGAGCATATTTTAATAATACTTCAAAAGCTTTTACTGTAAATCAAAAAATTGATTTTTCTTCTGATACTAAATGGTCTGGTATTAATTTTAAGGAAGAAGGCTCTTATGTAATTGGGGCTCCAGAGTTTGTTTTAAAAAATGATTTTAAATTATATAAAGATAAAATTGATAAATATTCAAAGGATTATAGAGTTCTTATTCTAGCTCATTCTAGCGATACTTTCAAAAATAACAAACTTCCTGATAATTTAAATGTTATTGGTATTGTATTAATATCTGATAAAATAAGAAAAGAAGCTTCAAATACTCTAAAATACTTTAAAGAACAAGGTGTTGATATTAAAATAATTTCTGGTGACAATCCACTAACTGTTTCAAAAATTGCAAAACAAGTAGGTATTGATGAATATGATAATTATATTGATATGTCTACTTTAAAAAGCGATGATGAAATTAAAAATATTGCTACTAAATATACAATATTTGGTAGAGTAACACCTACGCAAAAAGAGGGATTAATAAAATCTTTAAAAAGCAATGGAAAAACAGTAGCTATGACTGGCGATGGTGTTAATGATATACTAGCATTAAAAACCGCTGATTGTAGTATTGCAATGGCAAATGGAAGTGATGCAACAAAAAACGTATCACAATTAATATTACTTGACTCTAATTTTGCATCAATGCCTAAAGTGGTTTATGAAGGTCGAAGAACAATTAATAATATTGAGCGTTCTGCATCACTATTTTTAGTAAAAACAATTTACTCAACAATTCTTGCTTTAATGTTTTTATTTATGCAAGAGACTTATCCTTTTATACCAATACAGCTTACTTTAATTAGTACTGTTACTATAGGTATACCTTCTTTTATACTAGCGTTAGAGCCTAACAAAGAAAGAGTAAAAGGTAACTTTTTAAAGAATGTTATATCTAAATCATTACCTGCAGGAATTACAGTTGCAATTAGTATATTTATAATTTCGATACTTAACCAAAATGGTTATATACCAGATGGACAATATTCAAGTTTATCTGTAATAGCTACTGGAATATGCGGAATAATATTACTATTTACACTTTCCAAAACAAGAAATGGTGAAAATACAAAATTACCAATATCAATTTTTAGATTTTCTTTAGCTATTATACTTACTATTATATTTATAATTGGGCTAACTGAATTTAATTGGTTCTTTAATATATCACCTATTTTACCAATGATTAATAAAATAATTTTAATAACTATATTTTCTATTATTAATTTTATTATATTTACATTTATTTTCAAAAAGATTTTAAAAATAGAAAAAGAATAAATACTTTAGGGTATTTATTCTTTTTTATGTAAATAATTTTCTCTTAAAGATTGACAGATTTAAAATTATGATATATAATTATAATACATCTCAAAATTAGTTAGATCATTAATTTGGTTTAAAATTCCTTTAATATAAATTAAAGGGTTATTTAAAATTATTTTTTAGGAGGATGTAAGAAATGTTGGAAAAACGGTTCACAGTCTCAGGAGTATATAAAATATTAGATGCTCTTGAAGTATACCAAACGGTGCTCGAAAACAAAAAGTACAAGTATCCATTTTTCTTTTGGGAGTACTGTATACGCGAGGAACGAGTAGCTATCATTCGTTACTTTATCAAAGACATCTTAAAGTGGGATGATAAAACTCTCTTTAAAAATCTTGACAATTATGTATTTAAAGAATACAAATTGGAAAGAATGCTGCTTGTTCATTACAACAACAATTTCTTTAAAGCCATTAATGATGCATGGCCTGGAAAGTACAAGCCCTGGCAATTTTCTAAAAAACCTATTGAAAAATGGACAGAAAGAACTGCCGTTGAGGCTACAAGATGGCTTATTGAAAAACAATTGAAAATGTCTACAGGACAAGTATATACAAGACTTTGTTCTGAAGATTTTGAAAACAACAATCTTGGCAGCATGCTAAGAACTGTTTTTGAGGGATCAATTCCAATTGCTGTTCAAAAAGCTTTCCCAGAAAAACATTTTAAAAGTTGCCTATTTTTAACCTACTTAAAATCTTCTAAATAATCTCAAAAAGCTCTGTATATACAGGGCTTTTTTTCTACAAATTATTACAAATTTATACAAAAATATAGCCTTTTTTACATTTATATGCTAATATATATATGCAATAATGGAGGAATAAAAAATGAATAAATATTATTTTACATCAGAAAGTGTAACTGAAGGTCATCCAGATAAGTTATGTGATTATATATCTGATAAAATCTTAGATGAATATTTAAAACAGGATAAATTTTCAAGAGTAGCAGTTGAAACATTTGCAACTGGAGATTTAGTGGTAGTAGCTGGTCAAGTAACCTCAAATGGCAATGTAAATGTAGAGAGTATCGTTAGAGAAACAATTAAAGAAATTGGTTTTAATAATAAAAATACAGATATTGATTATAATAATTGTAAAATTATAGTTAATATTACTAAACAAAGTCCAGATATTGCAATGGGAGTTGATATCGGTGGTGCTGGTGATCAAGGAATAATGTTTGGATATGCATGTAATGAAACTCCAAATTATATGCCACTTGCTATAGATTTAGCCCATAAGCTTTCTCTAAGACTTACAAATGTAAGAAAGGAAAATATATTAAATTATTTAAGACCAGATGGAAAAACACAAGTTACAGTTGAATATGAAAATGATATGCCAAAAAGAATTGAAACTATTTTAATTTCAACACAACATGAAGAAAATATAACTATGGATAAATTAAAACAAGATATCAAAGAACATGTAATTTTTCCTACTATAGATAAAAACTTGATAGATGAAAACACAAAAATATATATAAATCCAACAGGAAAATTTGTAATTGGTGGACCACTTGGAGATACTGGTCTTACTGGTAGAAAAATAATAGTAGATACATATGGTGGATATAGTAGACATGGTGGTGGTGCTTTCTCTGGTAAAGACCCTACTAAAGTTGACCGCTCTGCAAGTTATATGTTAAGACATATTGCTAAAAACATTGTTGCAAATGGACTTGCTAAAAAATGTGAATTACAAATATCATATGCAATTGGAATGAAAGATCCTCTTTCATTATATATAAATACATTTGGCACTTCCACTATACCAGAAGAAAAGATTATATCAATTATTAAAAATAATTTTAATTTAACACCTGATGGAATTATTAATTATTTAAATTTAAGAGAACCAATTTATTCTAAAACTACTAATTATGGACATTTTGGTAAGGATGGCTTAAGTTACGAAAAAATAGTAAAATTAGAGATATAAAAATACGAGTAGAGGAATAAAATACTAAGTATTAAACTCCTTTACTCTTTTTTAAACTTAAGTATATTGTTACTTATATTTTAGAAAAAATCATTTAAAATATTGACAATAATAAAAAATAAATGTATAATAATATTTGTATAAAATGTACCATTAGCTCAGTTGGTAGAGCAGTTGCCTCTTAAGCAATTGGTCCAGGGTTCGAGCCCCTGATGGTGCACCATAATGTAAACTAAAACTTAAGTAGCGTAGTAATATATTGATTTCATGAAATAAGCAATAAATTTATTTTATAAACAAAAATCAATTTAGAACTATTTGCCTCGAGTTTTATTTTTTTTATTTTTTAGTCATCCTTATTTAGAAAGGAGGGCTATTTTTTGACAAAAAAATTATAAACATATCATTTAATGATAACGTTATACTATATACTATATACAATACCACAATATCACAATATTTTGAAATTTTTATATCAAGCATAGTGAGAGGTTTATAAATATCTTCCAATGCTTAGTTAAAGAGATTTATAATAATAATACGGAAAATACAATAAATAAAGAGGCACCAAAAATAATTTGCCTCTTTATTTAAAACAGTCTATAACACACATTATATTTTGACATTTCAGCAACATATTTAATTGTTGGCATAGATAAATCCATTTCATATGCATTTACTTTCGAACGTGATATATTTAATGTTATTTATAATCATATTAATAAAAATAATATTAGGCCTAATACTAAACTTATAACAAAACATGTTGTAAAAAATAGTATACAATTTTTTATCGTCTTAATAAAGCCAAGTTCTTTATATTTTATATACTCATATATTTCATTTTGAGTTAATTTGGTTTCTATTCCAGAATAAAATATGTGCTTTCCAGAATTATAGTCAAATTCATATGTTACATTATTAGGTATATTTTCATCATTTTTTTCTTCAGCTAATATTTTTTCATATTCTTTTGAAATTTCACTATTACATTCTTTTTTTGAAAAAGTACCGTACTCTATTCTTAAGTTGTTTAATTCTTCTTTTAAATCTGACATATTTTCCTCCCTTTAAAATCTTAAAATTATGTACTTTTATTTAACTATACTTGTAAATTTTCTATTTAAAAAATATTAAAAAACTATTTTAAATATTTTGCTTTCATATAATCTAGCTTTATTATCTCGCCTTTTAGATATCTGATTATTGGCATACAAACACTCATATCATTTAGTTATTTTTTTATTTACCTCTAAAACAACTTCAACTAATAAAGCAAATAAATAGAACATCATTGAAGAAAATAATACTAGTATAAAATAAAAGATATTTACTAAAACATTATCTGTTTTAATTATAAAGCATGAAATCATGGTTAATATTGACATAATTGCAAGTAATACCTTAAATAATTTTAAGATACTGTAATTCTTATCAGACTTTGCTTTTTCTTTTATATATTCTTGTAAATTGTTCAAATGAACCACCCCCTTAGTCTAAGGATTATATGATGCTAATAGCTATCTTTATTTACATATCTATTGGCTCTTTGCCAATTCTCCTCAACACTATTTTCACTTATTGCTAATCCATAAATACCAAATTCATATATTTTTCCTACAAATTTTAAATTTCTTCCAACACGCAAATCACCTAAAGTAGTATACTTAAAATCCATCTTTCTATTTCCAGCCTCAAAAGTACGTATTTTTTCTCCGTTTATATATACGTCTACATTTCCTCCTCTTGTAGCTATAACTTGTATATTTATTGGTTTTCCTTGATATTTTGATATATCTATGCTTGATATATCTATGCTTACAAACCCTTTTCTGGTATCTTCTTTATCTATATGTGATAAAGCAGAACCTGTATAATATGAATATATATGTAAATATCCTTTATATACACCTATCCATGACAAATAGTTTTGTGATGACTCAGATAAAGCAACAATTGTATTTGGATAAAAATCATTAGCCATTACACTTTTTTGCATATAATCGCCTTCAACTGTTACATTTATAGAATAATTATCTTCAATTTTAAATTTATTATCAATTTCTAGTACTGGTATTGCGTTATCTGCATCTAAAATTAAAGCTCCTTCTTCATCATATTGTAGCTTTCCTTCATTATCTTTATATATTGACATTCCTCCACCATAATTATCAACATTTCCAGTATATTTTGATGTGGAAATTAAGTTACCATATGAATCACCAGTTTTTTCAGTAAATGAATTAACATATGTAACAGCACTTGACAAATTTTCATCATAATTATCATTAAATGAATGAACCAAGACTTGTGACTTATACATTATCATACCATCAATACTTAAAACAACACCTGTTTCATAGTTTACTAAATATGGTGCATGTGTTATATCTTTTAATTTTAAATCTTCATAATGTTCCTGATATGTATTATTTTCTTTTTCATCATCAGTATAATTACCAATTAAATACCAACCAAGCCCATATACATTATTTCCAATTTTAATTGTTCCAGAAAAATCATCCGTTTGTAATTGTCTACCTATATATTTAATTTCTTTTACCGAATCCTCTAATATACCCATTTCAATATAATATTTGAACTCATCAGGAGTCATATTAACAACATCAAAATCTCGTTCTTTAAGAAAAGTTGCATCTTCTGAATCTTCTTCACCTAAGTATACTGGTTTATTTCTATATACCCCTATTTTATGTTCATAACTTTTGTTATAACTTTTAAGAATTTCATCTGTTTCTTCTACATTATAATATCGTATTTCTTTTATCTTTCCTTCATCAAGACCTAATTCAAGATTTAAAAGTTCTTTTATTGTAGCTACCTCTTGCTCTTTTACTGCAATTACTGAACTATTTATTACTCCTCCCTCTCCTGCTAATAAAAGAATAGAAGTTCCAGATATAATAGTTATAACAACTATTGTAATAATTAAAGTTATTAAACTAATTCCATTTTTATAATTAATTTTTAATTCTCCTATATCAAATATCTCCCTCGTAAACAATTCCTACCTATTTTAACAAATTTCTTAACTCTTTTACAAAAATAGTATAACATAAATTTATTATTATCACAATAACATAAAACATTTTTTGATAAAATTAATTTTTCTAAAATATAAACATTACTAATAATGGAACAAAAGTAATAAAATAAATTTTATTACTCTCTCAGTTTATTTTGAGAGTTTTTTTAAAGATGTTGTATTTAAGT
>CALXJG010000045.1 GCA_944388565.1 uncultured Clostridia bacterium | reverse complement strand
CGTGCCTTAAGGCACATGCGCGTAACAAGCCCTTATAGGGCTAGAGAAAACTACCCGTTGAACGGGTAGTTTTTATTGGATTAAACCATAGGCAATGCCTATGGTGCAGGAGAGCCAAAGGCGTGGGTTTGCCAAAATCCCTAGCTTTCGATATAATAATAAAGGTTACCAGCCATATTAAAATAAAGAAAGGTAGGGATTTTTATGTCAAAAAAATTTGACAATGATAGTTTATCACATACAAGGTGGAATTGCAAATATCATATAGTATTTGCCCCAAAGTATAGAAGACAAATAATATACGGAAAAATAAAAAATGATATAGGAAAAATATTAAGGACGTTATGTGAAAGAAAAGGAGTAGAAATAATAGAAGCAGAAGCATGTTCAGATCATATACATATGCTAGTAAGCATACCACCCAAAATAAGTATATCAAGTTTTATGGGATATTTAAAAGGAAAAAGTAGTTTAATGATATTTGATAGACATGCAAATTTAAAATATAAATACGGAAATAGAAAATTTTGGGCAGAAGGATATTATGTGGATACAGTAGGAAAAAATAAGAAAGTAATAGAAGAATATATAAAGAAACAATTACAAGAAGATATAGCAACAGACCAAATAGTAATGAAAGAATTTGTAGACCCATTTACAGGAGAAAAAAATGAAATAAACAAAAAGAAAAAAGGACCATTTCAATGGTAGCGAGAAAAAGTGGCGCAGCTGGCAATAATTTCAGTTGAGCTTGAGCTCATTGGCTGGTAACATCCCCTTATAGGGGTAGAGCAAACCACCCGTTATCACGGGTGGTTTATGATTATTATATAAAAAAGATGTTCTGAAATATTTATAGAACATCTTTTTTTACTAATCAATCTTTTCAATAATTAAGTTTTGTACAAATTTATCATTTTCAATAGTTGCATAAACTTGAGCGTTTCTAACTTTAGATACTAATTTCTTTACTTCCCATAGTCCTATTCCTGATTTTACTTTTTTAGTAGAAAATCCCTTTTTATAGATTGCTTCTAAATCTATATTTATTGAAGTGTCGTATGTATTTACTACACGAATTATATCGGCACATTTTCTCTTATCAAATTTCATTTCTAAACGTATTAAAGGTTTCTTAGCTTTTTTAGTCGCTTCCATAGCATTATCTAAAAGTATTCCTAATATTCTAGAAAGGTCAGGCATTGGAAATTGTATTTCAGCTATATTAGTTACAATATCAAATTCAAAAGGTAAGTTTTGTTCGTTTGCTAAGAAAAACTTCGAACCTACAATTCCATATATAGCTGGATCATTAAATATTTTCGGATCAATTACTGCTAAACTATTAACAATATTACATTCTTCTAATACTCCATTTATATGATTTTGTAATTTATCATATTGTTTTGTTGAGACGTAACCGTTTAAGGCTTGCATTATATTATTATAATCATGTTTTAAAGTACGGACTCCATCTACCATACCAACAAGTGTTTTATTGTGTAACTCACTAGTAAATAAATCAGATTGTGTCTTTTCATGTTCTACTGATTTCTTTAAGTATACGAATAAGAATATACAAATTAGTATAAATTGTAATGAATTTATTATTAAGAAAACAGTTGGATACGAATAATCAGTTAATACAAATATAATCATCTGTGGAAATATACATAGTAATAATGCGACTGAAAATGCTAAAATTTGTTTATATGATATATTACCAAGTACATATTGAATATTTGTCTTTTTATTTGTTACAAAATGTAATGCATTTAATACTACAAATGATAATACACATTGTAATAATGATAAAGCTATTGAGATTAATGGTTGATTTGTTAAGTCTGCTACATTAGTTTTAAAAATTACCATTCCAATGAAGAAACATATAATTTCAGTAATTGCAGTATATGTCATGGTAAGTACAGATATTAATAGTGATTTTAACCAGTTTATTTTTAATACGAAATGTGATATTAAAGCAATCATAACTAAACTAAATACAATATTAAGGAATAATAAATAAGATTTAATTATTAATCCTATAAAACTACCTGTTAACATAGTTACTATCAAAAGTAGTATTTGTTTTTTAGAATATTCTTCTGAATTAAAGAATTTACTTATACTGTAAATTGCGTAACCACATAAGAATGTTTGTATTATTGCATTCGAAATAAAAATTAATAAATTATCCATAAAAAATTTCTCCTTCATTATTTTTTATAGGTCAAAATATGAATTGATGGGACATTTTACTCCTTTTGGAAAGAAAGCATATTTTTCTTTTTTATCTATACCTATGATCTTCTTTTCATTTAATATATAAGATCTATGACATTTTCTAAAATAATTAGGTAATTCGCTTAATAAAGTTTCAAGCGATTTGGTAGATGTTTGAGTGCTATATGTAGTAACTATATTACATTTGTTCCCAATTTTTTCAATATATAAAATATCGTCAATTCGTACTGTTATCCATTTATTTAAGTGAAGAAACAAACTTTTATTTCCTTTAAATTCACCTTTTAATCTTGAGACTAATTCCTCAATTACATCTTTATTAGCTGGTTTTACTATATAATCATAAACTTTTACGTAGAAAGACACATGCATATATCTTTGATGCGCAGATAAAAATATAAGGAAAAATTCTTTATTTATTCTTCTTAAATCTTCTGCAAAGTCTAAACCATTCTTTCCGTTATTTTTAAAATCTACATCTAAAAAAAGTATATCAATTTCTCTATTAAATACAGCATCAAAAATTTCTTTTTGATTGCTTGTTATTAAAGTAATCTCGGCATTTAAGTCTTGTCTTATTATTTCTGATTCTAGCATATTTGCAAATGATTTTATACTTCCTAATTCATCGTCGCACATACCTATTTTCAAAATATAATTTTCCTTTAATTCCATATTTTTACACATAGTCTTAATATACTACAAATTACTTCAATTGTCAACATTAAATAACAGTTTTTTGATGATAAAACATCTACAAAATTCGACATTTGCATGGTTTTTTTCTTTAAGAATAAAAATGCTAATATATTAATATACTTTATAAGGAGTGATTATGTTGGATACAAAGAAAAAGACTAAGAAAAAATGGTATAAACAAATAAAAAATAGCATGAAATTTAAAGCTAAAGTAACTTCAACCAAAGAAAGAGTATCAGAATTTTTAGAATTACCTCCTGAAGTTGTATCGCAGTCAACTAAAGTCACGATTATAGAAGATGTAAATGTTTTGATAGAAGGATATAAAAAGATAGTTGATTATTATGATGACTATATAAAAATAAAGGCAAATAACCTAGATGTTGTAATAGATGGAAAAGAGCTTGACATAAAGGAAATAACTGATTTTGAGTTAGTAATAGAAGGAAAAATATACAGTGTAAATTATAAAAGATAAAGGAGTTTATTATGGGGTTAACAAGTAATGTACAAAATATGATGGGCGTTGTAACAGTGCAAATAGAAGGTTTTTTTACTGAACGATTTATTAATCTATGTAGAATAAATAATGTTAAAATATGGGATATAAGAAATATTGTAAAAGGTATAGTAAGATTTAAAATTAATATATATGAGTTTAAAAAATTAAAAAAAATTGCTAAAAAAACAAAATGTAAAGTGAAAATAAAAGATAAAAAAGGAATATATTTTGTGTTATTTAAATACAGGAAAAGAAAATTAATATTTATATTAATTTCACTTGCTGTACTTTTTTCAATATTGTTTTCAACATATATTTGGAATATAGAAGTTGTTGGTAACCAGTACATAAATACTGAAGAATTAATGACTGAGCTAAAAGAAAGTGGTATATATGTAGGTAAAAGTAAAATAGGTCTAGATAAAAAAGAAGTGGTTAATAAGTTAAGAACAAAAATAGATGATTTATCTTGGGTTGGAATTGACATAGATGGTACAAAAGCAATAGTAAGAGTAGTAGAAAAAACAAGGTTGGAAGAAAAAGATATTCATGATAACAGTATAGGTAATATAGTAGCAAAAAAATCAGGAATAATAACTAAAATAGTACCGGAAAATGGAACTGCTATGTTTAAAGCTGGTAGCTATATAGAAGAAGGAACGGTAGCTATAGAAGGGACAATATATAGTAAATACATTGATCCTATAAAAGTAAGTGCAAAAGGAATATTAATGGCAGATTGTGAGTATGAGTTAAAAAAAGAATATAAGTATGATGAAGTTTTAAAAGAATCATTAAATAAAAATCTTTATACAATAGGAATTGGAATTAATTCAAAAGAAAATATGTTAAATTATTTGAATAAATCCAAGAAATATGATATAACTAAATATAGTAAAGAAATTAACTTATTCGGATTAAAATTATCTTTTGATTGGTATAAGTGTAGTGAATATACAGAAACTACTATTACAAGGACAAAAGAAGAATTAATTGAAATAGCAAAAAAAGAAGCGAATGATTATATAGAAAATGAACTAAAAAATTCTATTGTTAATGGTACGTTAAAAAATCAAGAAGCAACTGTTAATGATATAGAAGGAGGAATTTCTGTAATTACTAAGTTTACTGTAAATGAAGAAATAGGAAAATTTGTTGGAGGAGAATAACAATATAATGAAAAGAGAAGATATAATTATAGAAACAGATGAAAATTTAATTACATTTATAAAGGAAAAAACTAATGATTGTAACATTGACATATATGATTATATATACAATATAGTGTATAGCGTTTTAGAAGAAGAAAATTTAACAGCAGATAAAGTCTATATTTCAATAGAGACCGTTAGCAAGGAAAAAATAAGACAGATAAATAAAGAATATAGAAATATAGATAAGTCAACAGATGTACTTTCTTTCCCTATATATGATAGAGAAGAAATTAAAGCTTTATCTACTCAAAAGAAAGATAAGAAAATAAGAGAAATAGAACTTGGTGATATATTTCTATGTTTAGAAATAATTGAAATGCAAGAAAAAGAATATGGTACTGGTATATTAAGAGAAGTTTTGTATATGATTACTCATGGAGTATGTCACCTTGTTGGTTATGATCATATGGTTGAAGATGAGAAAAAAGAAATGAGAAAACTTGAGGAGAAAATTTTAAATAAGGTAGGAGTTGGAAAAATAGATGCCGAGTAAAAAGGATAAGGTAGAAGAAGAAAAAAATAAGGTTAACGAATTAAAACAAGTAAAGAATAAAACATTCTTTACTGCACTTGGACATGCTATAGATGGTGTAATTAAGGCTTTTAAAACAGAGAGAAATTTAAGAATTGATTATTTGATTGGTCTTTTAGTATTTTTAGCAAGTTTATTCTTTGATTTTACCAAAACTGAGTTTGCATGTTTGTGCCTAACTATAGGGTTTGTTATATTTGCTGAGATGATAAACTCAACTGTAGAGTATATAGTCGATTTAGTTACAGATAGATATGATGATAGAGCAAAAGCAGCTAAAGATATAGCTGCTGGTGGTGTTTTAATAGCTTCAGGAGTTGCAGTAGTTGTAGCATACTTTTTATTTGCAGATAAATTATATAATGCAACAACTGCCGTTATATCATCAATATTAGGTTCAAAAATGCATATACTTGCAACTATAATTTTTGCTATAATTCTTCTAGTTGTTATATTAAAAGGTGTATTTGGAAAAGGAGACAGTTATTCAGAATCATATCCTAGTGCTAGAGTTGCACTTGCTTTTGGTATAACTACTTACGCATATATTATAACTAATAGTTTATTTGTTGGAGGAGTATCATTTATACTTAGCTTTTTCATATTGCAGTTAAGACTTGAAAATACCAAAACAAAACCAATATATATGATATTGAGTGCTGCAATGGGAGTATTAGTAGTATTAATTATATATCAAATTGTTCTTATGGGACCAAACATAGTAGAAATAATTTCTAATATATTTAGGGGGTAAATTATGACAAATGAAGATTTAATTAAAATTGCTAAAAATGCAAGAAAAAATGCGATTGCCTCAAATACAGGTTATTCTGTTGGTGCTGCATTGCTTACAAAATCAGGCTCTGTATATATGGGTGCTAATATAGAGGAGTATTCCATTATAGGATTATCAAATTGTGCAGAAAGAGTTGCCATACAAAATGCTTTGTCATATGGGGAAAGAGGATTTCAAGCTATTGCTATTGTTGGTGGTAAAGCGACAAATGAAGAAGTAGATGATACACTAGTTCCTTGTGGAGTATGTTTACAATATATATTAGATATGTGTAAAGATGTGGATATAATCACATATGTATCTGGTAAACTAATATGTAAAAAAGTTACTGATTTCTTACCATATGGTTTTGAATTAGATGAACAAAATTAAATAATAATAGAATTAAAAGTGCATATAATGTATAAGGTGATAAACTATGACTAAAAAATATATTTTGGCACTTTTAATTTTTTTTGTACTTATAATAGTAACTTATTTCGTTGGTAAAAATACAAATGAGGGGATAGCTGAGGTAAAGGATGTGTATAACAATGTAGAAAGTATAGAAAATTGTACTATGGAGCAGATAGTAGAAAGCAGTGATAGATATAAGATTAATATTTTTTATCCAGTAACAAATTATGAGAAACTAAATAACAAAATAAAAGAAACAATAAATGAAAAATTTGAAAATTTTAAAGAAGATGCTTCAAAAGGTGAGGGCATTACAGATAAAATTGTTACATTAGATATAAAGTTTAATATATCAAGTTATAATGAATATATCTCCGTAGAATTTGATGTTTTTTATGATTTTGGTGGTGCACATCCTAATACATATACATATACTATAAGTTATAATGTAAAAGAGGATAAAATTATAACTATAGATGATTTAATGGAAAAAAATGATGAGTTATTAAATAAATTACATGATTACTTTTCAGAAAAGTTAAAAGAAAATGAAAGGATTAAAGAAAGTTTTAATGAAAGAATGTTTGAAGATGGACTAAGACCAGTTAAGGAAAATTTTGAAAATTTTATTTTTACAAAAGATGGTATTATCTTTATTTTTAATAGATACCAGGTTGCACCATATGTAGCCGGCGGTTTTAGAGAGTTAATTCCTTTTGATAATATAAAAATATAATAATATATTATATTTAATTAAAATTGAGAAAATTTATAATAACGAGAAAAAATCTCAAATTTATATTTACTTTTGAGTATAATGTGGTATAATATATATGTAACTAATATAGGAGGAGAAAATGTTATTGGATTTTAAAATTAAAAATTATAAATCATTTTATAATCTTACTGATATAAGCATGATAGCAGATAGTGCAAAAAAAGATTTAAATGATAGATTAATAAATGTTGGAAATAAAAATCTTAAAAAAATGGCTTTACCATCTATGGTTATTTATGGTGCTAATGCTAGTGGAAAAACGTCTATAATTTCTGCTGTAAACATGTTAAAGCAGATTGTTGTAAATGGAACTATTAAAAGGCAAATAAAAAATAAGGATATTAAAGAATTAGATATCTGTTCTTTTATACATGATGAGAAAAAGATGAAAGAGCCAATCTATTTTGAAATTACTTTTAAAACTGAAGAAAACATTTATAACTATATAATTAATATTAGTGCTACATATATTAACGCTATAAGGAAGATTGTTGGTGAGGAATTAAACATAATAAAATATAAGAAAATAGGTACATCTATTAAAGAAGATAAGATTAATATATATAAAAGAACGGAAACTAAAGTAAAGCTTAATAGAGATGAAAATGTTATAAGATTACTTTCAAAAGATAAGAGCTTTTATCAGGAAATAGATAATTTAGAAAAAACTTTTAGTGATAACCTAGATAAAGAAGACTTGTTTTTAACAACAGGATTTAAGGCAATGATTAATTTAAAAATGGCGACTGATATTCTATCTTGGTTTCAAGAAAGGTTAGTTACTGTCGTTGATTTTAATGTAAAAGAACCATTAGTTAATTTTGATGATGTTGAAGATGATAAAATGAAAGTATTTAGAAATAATCAATTAGATAAACTTTTAAAAATTGCAGACTTTGGACCACAAGTGATTGGATATATAAAAGATAACAATACTGGAAGGTATTCCTTAAATTCTTTGTATAAACCAAATGGTGCAAAAAGAGGCATAATTATAGATTCTAAGACAATAGAATCGAAAGGTACGATAAAATTAATAGATTTTTGGATAGGATTCATGGAATTTTTTAATAAAGGAGGCGTTTTTATACTAGATGAATTTGATTCTTCTATTCATCCAGAATTAATAGGAGGGATTATCGATTTATTTAATAATAAAGATATTAATAAGAAAAATGCTCAATTAATATTTAATACTCATAATCCTTTGTATCTACAAAAAAGATTCTTTAGACGAGATCAAATAATGTTTGTAGAAAAAGATGAAGAAACATATATGACTTCTGTTTATAAGTTATCAGATATAGATTTAAGAAATGACGCAAATTATATGAAAAATTATTTTGAAGGTAAATTTGGAGCATTACCATTTATAGATTTTGAGAAGGCTCTTGATGAAGAGGAGGGAGCCGAATAAAGAAATGGTTATGATAAAAAGAGAATATAGATGTTTTTTTGAAGGATTACAAGAAGAGATGTATTTTGAGCATATTGCTAAGAAAATAAGAGAAATAAAACCTGAATCTAGTGTGAAGTTTAGACAAGTTAGTAAACTAAGTACTTTAGATAAAAGTTCAACTAATGTATTAAAATTAGCTGTATTTGATTATGATTTAAATAAAATTGAATTTGAAAAAAGAGTGAAAATGTGTAAAGAAACTAGAATTTTATATTCAAATTTAAACTTTGATTTATGGTTATTATTACATAAAAGACAGTTTAGAAAAAATGTACAAAGTAATAATGCCTATGTAAGTTTAATTAGAGAAGAATATGGCTTATCTAGTGATACCAATATAAAGACAAAAAACAATATACAGAAGATATTAAATCAAATTAATTTAGAAGATGTAAAAAATGCAATAAAGAATGCAGATGAGATAATGAATGAAAAATTAAAAAAAGACGAAATATATGTAAATAATAGTTTTTCATATTATGCTAATCCTTCGATGAGTATACATAATTTCTTTAAGGATCTATTAAAAGATTTAGATATTAATTAATAAAAATAATGTTGTGTTAAATAAACCATAAATATTAATAATTTTAATTAAAGTATATTCCTTAGGTATAATAGTAAATTGACAAATTTACATAATCATGATATTATTATATAACATTAGTTTTGTAACCTATATAATTATTATGGGTGTTAAAACTATTATCAAAATAATATTTATAATTTGGAGGAAAGCATTATGTTACAAAATTATGCAAATACCCATGATTTGAAGATTGTAAATATTACTGATGAGAAGTATTTAACGAACCTTGTAATAACAGGAGTGAATTTTGAGACAAGATTAAGAGCTTTCTATAGAATAAAGAAAGAGGATAATTTAATTAAAATTGCTTTTTTTAGCAAAGATAATGAAATTAGGGAAATGGCTGTAGAGCTGATTGAGGATGAGTTAGCTTTAGTTGCTATTTTTTACATTGACCCATGTGATTATGTTAAAGAAGCAATTGCAAGAAAGATAAAAAATGAAAACCAGCTTAAAAGTATTGTTAACAACAAAGCATTTAACGAGTATGTAAGAGCAGAAGCGGTAAAAGGTATAAAAGATGAAGATTTTCTTGTAAATGTTATACTTACTGATTCCAGTAACGAAGTTAGGGAGCAAGCGGCAAACCTTATTAATGATGAGGAAATACTAAAAATAATTGCATGTTACGATTCATGTTGGTTTGTAAGAAGAGCAGCAATTAGAAAAATTAAAGATAAAGGCTTTTTATTTTCAATTATGTATAAAGTTGATAATGAAAGAATTAAAAAGATTATTACCGATAAATTGTTATTAAAAAACGCATAAATTTTAAAATATTGAATCACATTAATTTGTGGTTCAATATTTTTTCTATAATAGGAAAAATCGATTTTTGAAAAAATAAATGTAATTTTAAATTTTGTCGAAATTTGCGATGAAAAGTAGAGT
>CALXJG010000044.1 GCA_944388565.1 uncultured Clostridia bacterium | reverse complement strand
TTTGGGGGTAAGGGGGAATTATGCACTTTTTCTATTATTTTGGCTTTATTTTTATATTTATTTCTTTCAAACTATCATCTCCTTTATGTTATAACTAGAATTATATCATACTATTTAATTTTATTCTAGTAATAATTCATATAACTATATTATTTTATATAATTACAAATATACAAAATACAAAAGAGGATATAATAAATACCCTCTTTAATTGTTATTTTATCACTTCATATGCAAAACTGTTATTTACTACTTTTTCGTACGGTGCTCTTGTTTCTAATTCTCCAGCTTCTTCCATAACTGTTTGTAATAATTCAAACGCTTCTTCTTTTAATACAGGTGTGTCATTCCATACATCAATTCCTTTATATCTTTCTATTACGCTTTCAAGTAAACTTAAATCTGTATCTGGGAAAAACGAAATTATTGCTTCTGCTATTTCTCTACTTGTATGTTCTTTTACCCATACTTGCCCTTCATAAATTGCTGTAACAAATCTTTTTACAAGATCGCTATTATTTTCTATATAACTTTTCTTTGCAAAATATGCAGTATAAGGTATTTCTCCTGATGCTTCTCCAACAGATGCAACTATATAACCTTTCCCAGCATTTTCTGTCATAGATGCTGTTGGCTCAAACAAAGTAACATAGTCTGCGTTACCACCTGTAAAAGCACCTGCCATTAAGTCAAATTTTATACTATCATCTAATATTAAATCTGTACTTGGGTTAAGTCCATTTTTCTTTAACACATATTCTAATGTCATATATGGTACTCCACCTTTTCTTCCTGGTATTACCGTTGTTCCTTTTAAATTTTTCCAATCAAAGTTTTCTTCATCTTTTCTACTTACAAGAAAAGAACCATCTTTTTTAGTCATCTGAGCTATAACTTGTGTATAATCTTCTTTTCCTTCATTATATACATATATTGACGCTTCTGGACCCGCAAAACCAATATCACATTGATCTGCAAGAACTGCTGTCATTGTTTTATCTGCTCCTTGACCTGTTGTAAGTTCAATCTCTATATTTTGTTTTTCAAAAAATCCTTGACTTATTGCCACGTATTGAGGAGCATAAAAAACAGAACGAGTCACTTCATTTACTCTTATTTTAGTAAGCTTTTCGTCTGATTTATCGTCATTTACATACAAGAATGTAAATATTCCTGCTACGATTATTACCACTAAAACAATTATTATTGTTATGTACTTTTTCAAAACACATCTTCCTTTCTATATACTAGATAGTTTTAAACTATCCTTTAAATTACTTTATTCTTATGCTATTTTCTAGGTTACAATTAATTTATAATATGTGTCTTTGTTATTAATTTTTCTAGTAACACTACACTTTTATACATTACTGCAGCAACTATACCAAGAATAATTACACTAGCCATAACAAGATCTAACTTAAATACTTGACCTCCATAAACTATTAAATAACCTAGTCCTGCTTTTGAAACTAAAAATTCTCCTGATATAACCCCAACAAGAGAAAGACCAATATTTACTTTTAATGAGTTTATAAATGTTGAGATATTAGCTGGTATAACTATTTTAGTTAATATTTGAAATTTGTTTGCTCCAAAAGTCTTAGCCATTTTTATTTTCTCTTTATCTGTATTTAAAAAGCCATTTAATATTTCAAGTATAGTTACAATTAAAGAAATAGAAAGCGCCATTACTATAATTGCTGGCATACCAGCACCAACCCATATAATTATTACTGGTCCTAAAGCAACTTTTGGTAAGCTATTTAATACCACTAAAAATGGTTCTGCTACTTTTGATAAAAAGTTAGACCACCACAATATTATAGCTACTATAATTCCAAGTATTGTTCCAGATAAAAATCCTATTATTGTTTCAAAACATGTTACTCCTATATGTTCTAATAATCCATTTTGAGACAAATTCATAAAAGTATCTAATATTCTACTTGGCTTGCTTGTGATGAAAGAATCGATGATATTTGCATTAGCACATATTTCCCATGCAGCTATAAATGTGACTAATAATAAAATTTGTGTAATAAATATAATTATTTTATTTCTTGTGACCTTTTTTAAATACTTTTTTCTTTCTACAGATATTTTATTATCACGCATTTATATCAAGCTCCTTCCATAGATTTTCATAATATTTGCTAAATTTTGGATTTTCTCTACAGTTCATAGGGTCTCTACTTTCCATATCAAAATTAATATCATATATCTTCTTTATAACAGATGGCCTATTACTTAGAACAACAACTCTATCTGACATACTGATAGCTTCAGATATATCATGTGTTACCATTAATACTGTCTTATTTTCGTTTTTTAAAATTCTATATACATCTTTTATAACAAGCATTCTAGTTTGATAATCAAGAGCTGAAAATGCTTCATCTAATAGCAATATTTGTGGTCGTATAGCAAGAGTCCTTATTAACGCCACTCTTTGCCTCATACCACCAGACAATTGAGATGGATATTTGTTTCTAAAATCATAAATATTATATTTTTTTAATAAGTCTTTTACATACTTCTCATTTTCTTTATTTTTTATTCCTTGTATTTCAAGACCTATCATAATATTTTGATATATACTTCTCCATTCTAATAAACTATCTTTTTGCAACATGTAACCTATTTTTCTAGATACACCAACTATCTCCTCATTATCTATGTATATTTTTCCAGAAGTTTTTTCTTCAAGTCCAGCTATAATGGAAAGAAGTGTAGATTTTCCACAACCACTAGGTCCAATTATACTAACAAATTCGCCTTCATTTACTTTAAGATTAATGCTTTTTAAAGCTTCTAATTCGTCATTTTTGGCTTGATATATTTTTCTTATATTTTCTATTTTTAAAATTTCATGTTTATTAGACATTTCTTACTCCTTTCCTCAAGCACGAATATTAGTGCTTTGTATATTATATTAATTTTTTTAAGGAAGCGTTAAAAGTTAATACAAAATTAAAAAATTTGTAAACCTTATATTAATTTTAGAATATTATATTTATATATAAACTAATTATGGTTTATATATAAAGGAGTTCTTTTTATGCAAAATTTTAACTTTTGTTGTCCAAATGATAAAATTGTAACTCCTTGTTGTTGTATAGTACGAGCTGGTGCAACAGGACCTACTGGTCCTACTGGAGCTACTGGTGCGACTGGACCTACCGGTCCTACTGGTGTAACTGGTGTTACCGGACCTACTGGTCCTACTGGAGCTACTGGTGCGACTGGACCTACCGGTCCTACTGGAGTAACTGGTGTTACCGGACCTACTGGCCCTACTGGTGTAACTGGTGTTACTGGTCCTACCGGGCCTACTGGTGTAACTGGTGTTACTGGTCCTACCGGGCCTACTGGAGCTACTGGTGCAACAGGACCTACCGGAACATGCACATGCTCATGTCAATCACAAGGAGAACTAATAACAAATGGTGGAATGGAAATAGTATCTGAAAATAGACCTGAAGGTTGGGATTTTACAAATCCTGATGGTATTGCCTCAGAAGATTCACAAGGACGTGTACATTCTGGAAATTGGTCTGTAAATATGAGTGATGATACTGCCCTATCACAAACAATAGATAATATCGAAAGCGGTTGTTTCTATGAACTTAGTTTCCTTGCACGTGGCGAAGGAACACAAGTTGGACTTACTGCAAATGTATTTTTTATAACAAATAGCGGTGAAGTTTTAGGTGGAACAATAACTATAAATCGACAAGATATTACTGATAGTAATAGGGATTTTGCTTATTACAAAATAATAACAACTGCTGCTCCGGTTGGAACAACAGCTATTAGAGTAGAATTTAATGTAAGTGCTAATGGTAACCAATCATTAGATTTAGATGATGTTTCACTTGTTGTTTTATAATAGTAAAAAGGGAACGTAGCTTTTGAACTGTTCCCTTTAATGTTTAATTACATTCCCCATGGTCTTATTGGAAAAGGCGGTCTATTTGGACGTCCTGGACGTCTATCTATAAGTTCTCTAATTAATAGTATATTAATTAAATCATTTAAAAATCTATTTCTAATTCTACTTTCTTCTCCAAATTGAAAATCTAGTCTTCCATCCATTCCTAATCTATTATATATATCATTTGTAATCTTTACTACTATTTCTCTTGTAACTGGTCTTTGAACCATATCACAAGCAGCACATACCATAGGGTATATTATTCTATATGTATCTGGATACATGGCTTCTAAATCTTCATTATACTGCTCCATACAATTATATTGTGGGCTATACATTGACATTGGCATATTAGGACAAGTTAATGTATTCTCCATATTTTGACAGTTTTGATAATGCATTTTTTATACCTCCCTTCTCCATATACTTTATGCTTGTATTGATTATATTGATAATATAGCTAAAATATTTTTAAATCTTTTACAAATTCATATTGTTAATACAACACAAAAAACAGATATAATTTAAGTTATATCTGTTTTTTTATAATATCCGAACTTTACTTAATATGATTCTTTTTATGCAAAAAATAAATAACTGCTGTAATTCCAATTCCCAAAGGGATTAAGAAAACAGAACTAGCTTCATTAGATTCATTATTTATATCAGTTACTTCTTTTGAGGATATCTCATTCATTACTTTTTTATTTTCTTTATCTTTTATAACTATTACTTTAGAATCTATTTTATTATTATTTGTTCTCACTGTAATAGTTACTATTCCTGATTTCTTTGCCAAAACTCTACCACTATTATCCACAGTTGCAATTTCGTCATTGCTTGACTCCCAAGCAACTTCACTACTTATATTTGATGGAGTAATTTTAGCATTTAATGTTATATATTTTCCTACTTCTAATTCATCATCTATATTAGTTATTTCTATTTTTTCTATCTCTTTCTTAACTGGTTCTTCCTTAATTGTATTATTCTCATTACTATTTACCTTAATTGAAGTTTCTTCAGAGTTTGATGAATATGGACAACTTCCATTTTGATGTAAATGTGCAGGATTACCACCACAGTGGTAATGATAATTTTCTAATCCACTTTTATTCTGATTATCCCTATGCCCCCTACTACTATCTGTTCTTCCTGAATGTGCATAAGATACGGCTCCTATAAAAATACAAACAAAAAATATTACAAATATCTTTTTTAAATTTACTCTCATAACAAATCCCACCATTTTTTTACATGGTATCATAATATTTGTAAATATTTTGTCGAAATTTGTATTATTATATGAAAATAAGTGCAAAAAAACAGATGTACTTTAAATTACATCTGGTAATATTAATTTATGGGTTAAAAAATTTTTGTTAACACTTTTTGGCTTTTTTATTTTAAGTCATTGTTAATTATATGACTTTCTGTTGTTATATTTTGTAAAACTTGCTTTATAGCTTTAGGTACAATATTATATTCTTCTATTTTATCTAAATCTAGCCATTCATATTTTAAATATTCTTTTCCTTCTGCATTTTTCATTTCTGTTTCTATTAATTTATCTTTATCATCTGTAAATTCAGCGTTATATACAAATAATATTTCATGATATTTTTTGCCATTTGCTTTAAAAAAGTTTTCTATTGTTGCCATATGTTTTATTATATTAATTTCTTTTCCAAGTTCTTCAAAAACTTCTCGCTTTACTGTATCTTTAGAACTTTCTCCTATTTCTATTCTTCCTCCTATTAATGCATAATGTTCTTTGTTTAGATTTTTGTGAAATAGAACTTTATTGTTATGAATAATTATTGCAGCGGCTCTAATATTTAATATATAGTCGCCTACGTTAAGTGTTAAATCCATTTTCTTTTTCCCCCTTTTTATTATATAATACAACTTTTACTTTAATTTTTCAATATAATTTAAATAATTTTTGTTATTTAAATTATTAATATATTATAGTATAAATTATAAATATTAATTATATAATGTATTATATAGTAAGGAGATGATTAATATTAATTTAAATTATCCATATATAGGATTTAAAAATGAAAGTATAAGAATACCTATTACTTTCCCCAAACAACATCAAGATATACAACCAGGTATGGAATATAAAATGGAACCTCTTCCTATATTTGATAACCCAAATTATATTCCAAGTGATAAACTAAAAAATAAGGTTGTTATTATATCTGGTGGTGATAGCGGTATTGGTAGAGCAATTAGTCTTTTATTTGCAAAAGAAGGTGCAGATATCGTTATATGCTATTTTAATGAACATGAAGATGCAAATTATACAAAAAGGTTAGTAGAAAATTGTGGAAGAAAATGTTTATTAATTCCTGGAGATTTACGAGATCCTGATTTATCAACGTATATTACAAAAGTAACCATAAATAAATTTGGCAAAATCGATGTTTTGATTAATAATTGTGGTGTTCAATTTCCACAAAATAGTATTTTAGACATATCTAATAAGCAATTAAAAGACACATTTGAAACTAACGTTTTTTCTTTTTTCTATCTTACAAAAGCTGTATTACCTTATCTAAATAGCAATTCAAGTATAATAAATACTACTTCCATTACAGCTTTTGATGGCAAAAAAAATTTAATTGATTATTCTGCTACAAAAGGTGCTATTACTGTTTTTACTAAATCTCTTGCATTATCACTTGCAGATAAAAAAATAAGAGTAAATGCGGTTGCTCCTGGTCCTATATGGACTCCACTTATTCCCTCTTCTTTTAATGAAGATGAAGTGGAAATTTTTGGTACTGACGTACCTTTAAAAAGAGCTGGCCAACCTTTTGAACTTGCACCTGCTTATTTATATTTAGCTTCAGATGATTCTAAATATGTTACAGGACAGATATTACACGTTAATGGTGGTAGTATTGTTTAATTAAAATTTTTTTAAATCACAAAAACTAAAGTATAAAAGCTGTACTTTAGTTTTTATATTATGACATATAATAATATTTCATGTTATATTAAAATATAATTATTTTTTCTAAAAAGAAATAATTATAATTAGAAGTGTTTATAAATATGAAAGGCATATATATTCATACTAAGAAAACTATTAAAAGATTAAATATTAAAAACCCAGTATCACCTGGGTTTTATTTTTTACATTATATTTGTTGCTCTACGAATAACTTCTTCAAGTTTTCCCTCTTCTTTTGCTTTAGCTAAAGTACGTAAATTTTGCTCAAAAGCAGATATGTATTCGATATTTCCAGGATTACAAGTATTTTCTTCAAATCCTACTCTATCTTTATATAACTTAATAATTAATTCTGATCTAGAAAAAATATCTTGAGTCCATTCTATAGTAGCATATTTTAAATACTCATTATCTGTAAGAATCATTGAACCAGCAATCATATCTATCTTTTTGGGATTATAAATATTAAAGAACTTCACTAAATTTTTATAATCATAATTAAAATTAAATAAATATGCTTCATTATTTAACACTTCAATTATATTATCAGCACTTTTCATATTTATAATAAAATATAAAAACTTTTCCTCATTAATATAATTAAAATTTGCTAAATATTTAATATCGCTATTCTCAATATAATTAATTATTTGTTTTATCTTTGGATTACTTTGTATTTCTTTTGTAGCTTTAACTCCAATATTTTGTAAAAACTCTACTTTTTCCATACTACCACCTTAACCTAATTATAATCTTAAATTAAATTCATTATATCATATTTATATTCTTATGCCAAATTACAGAGAAGATTTTGAAATAAAAAAAGAGGCTAAAAGCCTCATTTATGGTTGCGGGGGTAAGACTCGAACTTACGACCTTCGGGTTATGAGCCCGACGAGCTGCCAACTGCTCTACCCCGCGATTCGTTACGTAAATAGTATAATACAAAATACATGTATTTGTCAATACTTTTTTTAAAAAAATATTATTTTGTTTACAATATATTATATTCATTAAAAAAAGTTTTATTCACAATAAATACAAAAGCGGATGATTTTCACCACCCGCCTCTTTAGCTCAAATAATAATCTCTAACAATTCAAGCATATCGGTTATAGTATAGTTAGGCTGTATATCTGTTGTATTTTCCTTATTGTTTGGATTAAACCATACAGAAGTAACACCTGTCAAATTGGCACACAACACATCTGCCAAGATAGAATCACCTACAAAAATGAAGTCACTGGGGTCTTCATTTCCAATGCATCTAAGCATAGCCCTTTCATCAGGTTTTGCATACCAATTGTCCCAAGTAAATACCCTTGAAAAATACTCAAGATAACCGAAACTCTTAAGGACTTTTACCTGCGACTTATAAAACCAGTCTGTAAGTACATATAACCGTATATTTGCAACATTTAAATGATGCAAAATTCTGTCAACGGAACTATCTCGTATATTTATAGAGCAGCTTTCCATTGCTTTTATTAGCATATCGCCATTTAGACCATTTTCAGCTAACATAGGAATTTTCTTATCAAAATATGACGCAATTTTCTTCTTAGTTATCTTCTTACCAATAAATGGTTTTCTGATACTTTCCATTGCATCATAAAAAGCTATAGAAAAATCTTCAGAATAGCAAATGTTTAGGTACTCAGCTAAAAACTTAGTCTCATCAGAGCGATCATGCCTTATTAGTGTATCATCGAGATCAAATATTATCGTTTTCCTCATTTCCTACCTCCTAAAGTTTTATTTGGTTAGAGATTACTAATAAAAGTATTATACATCACACCAATACTTATGTCAAGTTTTAATCAACTATGTATCTAATTTAAAGAAAATGTACAATATTATGTCATATTTCTTGACATTAAAACATATTTATATTATAATTCTAAATGCAAATCATTTGCATTTAAGGAGGGCAACATGGTAGATATAATTTTAGATACATTAATTGATAGTGTTAAACTATTACCTTTTTTATTCCTATCATATTTATTAATAGAATATATAGAACATAGATCATCACAAAAAATAGAAAGAGCTCTTAGTAAATCTGGAAAATACGGACCAGCTGTTGGTGCTCTTTTAGGATGTTTTCCACAATGTGGCTTCTCAGTTACTGCATCTAATTTATTTTCAGGTCGTGTTATAACATTAGGAACTTTAATTGCAGTATTTTTAGCTACATCTGATGAAGCAATTCCAGTACTTTTATCTCATCCTAATAGCTGGGGAGAAATAATCAAACTACTAATACTTAAACTGCTAATCGGTATGATAGCCGGATTTGTAATTGATCTAATACTTAGAAAAAAACATAAAGAGCAATTAACAGAACATACTGCACATGAACACATACATGATATGTGTAAACACTGTGACTGTGAACATGGAATCTTAAAATCAACATTAAAACATACATTTAGCATTTTCTTATTTATATTAATTGTATCTTTTATACTTAATGTAACTATTTCATTAATAGGTGAAGAAAATCTATCAAAAGTATTAATGTCTGATAGCATATTCCAACCTTTAATAGCCTCTTTAATCGGTTTAATACCAAACTGTGCATCTTCAGTTTTACTAACCGAATTATATTTAGCTGGTAAAATAAGTTTTGCTTCCATAATAGCAGGACTATCAACTGGTGGTGGTTTAGGTATTGTAATATTATTTAAAACAAACAAAAATATGAAAGAAAACTTAAAAATACTTGGTCTTTTGTATGGAATTGGTACTCTTAGTGGAATAATATTAGAAGTTATAAGGATGATAATATGATAAGAAATACTAAAAAAAGAAATGAAATAATAAATATAATACAAGATTCATCTACACCTATTAGTGCACAAGAAATATACAATAAAATGTCTAAGAATACTACTATTAATCTTTCAACTATATATAGAACTTTAGAATTACTTACAAAAGAAAACGTATTATTACAAGAAATTAGAAATGATAAAATATCATATTACCAAATTAATAATAATGTGCACAAACATCGTATAATCTGTACAAAATGCAATTCCAATACTATAATTGACGAATGTCCTCTAAAAGAATTAGAAGAGCACATAAAAAAAGATACAGGATATAAACTAACTAATCACACTTTTGAAGTTATGGGAATTTGTCCTAAGTGTCAATCAAAACCAGAATTTCCATTTGAAATGCAACAAAAAATTTCAAAAAAAGTAAATGAACAGTAGACAGGAGTAAGCAAAA
>CALXJG010000043.1 GCA_944388565.1 uncultured Clostridia bacterium | reverse complement strand
TTTCATCGCAAATTTCGACAAAATTTAAATTCACATTTATTTTTGAAAAAATCGATTTTTCCTATATTATAAAAAAGTATTTCATTCTTTACAACTTTAAAAGCAAAACTGGAAAAAGATACACCTTTATCTACGTTAAAATTTAGTGCTGCTTTACAAAGTCCAACTATTCCAACAGAAAAAGCCTCTTCATAAAGACTTGGATCTAATTTTAATACTTTATCAATGCAATGTACCACTATACCTTGATTTTTTAATACCATCTCTTGTTGAGAAATTGTTAATACCGTGTTAATAAATAACACTCCCTCCATATTAAGTTTAATAGAATTAAATATTTAATTATGCGTATTTTATCATAAAGTTAATTAAAAGTCTATAGATTTACATAAAAATAGCACAGATTAGTATTCTGTGCTATTTTTTCTTAAATTCTTATAAACTATTTAAATCATGCCAAAATCTTCAAATTCATCAAACTCTTCAAATTCGACATCTGGCAACTGTATAAAAATTGGTTTATACTTATCAAGATTATAAAGAAATGTAATCATTGCTGGAAGTCCTCCATCTCTTTGAGTTGAATACATATTACGTAAATGATATTGTGAATTTCTGTCATATGATTCAACCCAAAATTCTTCTAAGTCTTCACAATACCAAATCCTATTTTTACGATAGAATCCGTTAGTTATGAAAACAACCCTTTCCAATAAATCTTCTTGAGACATGATATACCTAAAAATACTATATGCCACATCATCAATTTTTCCTATTAATTCTAATCTCCGATATATTTCTTTTGATGTTTCACGAGGTGTATATACACCCTCTGTATTCATAATATAGTCTTTGTATTCATCCTCCTCAGTAAACATTGTGTTACCTATGTAGATGTAGGGCGACTCAAATTTCTTATTCATTTTTCTAACCCTCTTTCCTAAAACATAATTTTATTTTAGTACATAAACTTTGGGCATATTATATCACTTATTCTAATTTAATTCAATGTATGAAAACTAAAAAGATGAGAAAAATTACCCTTCTTCTTGCTACATTCTATTATTTTTTATTTTTCCACTTCAATTATTGAAATAAAAATCGAAATATTTTGCTTCTATCTTTTTATTTAACTATATTTAATTTCATAGCATATTCAAATGATATTCTTTCAAATCTTTTAGTTTTTCTCCAACCTTCCTCTTTATGTGACAATTCAGATATATCAGTCACACTTTTGTTCTTAAGTATCTTTATTATTGTATCAATTATTTTTCTTTCAGTATCACTTATTTTGTCTAAATTATAATTTCCATTACTTATAATTTTTGTCGTATTACCATTTTCAGTTTCAATATCTTCTCGTGTATATTTTTCATCTAGTAATGATATTTCATCATATTTTTTATCTACTATAGTGGGTCCAAATTTTTGATTTTGATATGTTAGTCCTGTGATAGCTATACTTCTTTGATTAAATGATAACATATCTATATACCATAAATATTTATTCAAACTTGTAATTGTTAAATTTTTAACCTTACTTGCAATATAAGAAATAATGTTTTCAATCTTTTCTATATCTAATGTTTTATATCCATTATAGATGTCAGGTTTTCTATTTAATACAAACTTCAAATACTTTCTTATATTATCTTGTACTTCCTTTTTGGTAATATTATTATTTAGTTCTTTTGATACTATTTTTTCATAAATCTTCTCGTTAATATTATTATTTTTATATGCTTCTTTGACTTTTTCTATAAATTTATCATTATTATCTATTAATAATTTTATATAATCACTTTGAGATTTTGTTGGTACTCCACCTCTTTCATATCGATTAATAGTCATTTTTCCAAATCCAAGAATAGCAGTTAATTCTCTTTGTGATATATCATACTTTCCTCTTAAGTCTATAATATCTTGTGGTTTAATTATATTTGCTTTTTCTCTATATAGTTCATATATTCTTTCATTATTTTTTTCTTCAATTTCATTTACATATAAATCTTGATGGCATTCTTTACATATAGCTACATTTTCATAAGTATTTATTTCTATTCCTCTAAATTCCTTTATGTCTCTTTTTTCTATTTTATACTCTACTTCTTTTTTACAAAATGGACAATATACTCTCATTTTAATTCACCTCATCATATTTACCAAATTCATGTACTGACAAACAAACGGATTTTTCTGTACTCTCCACTCTAATCTTAATATAAAGCTTAGTGTTTTCAAATAAAGGAGCAAATTTAAATATCCACCCTTCATATTGTGGATTTCTATCTTTTTCTGGACCTGCAAAACAATCATATACTGAAAGCCCTCTTATAATATCTTTAATGTCTTCATTATTTAAACTATATTCTCTCATAAAATCTATGTTTTTCTTAGTCCTGACAATAACAAATTTATCTCCATTATCATCATTGTCTACAATTTTCTTTATTTTTAGTAAATGCTGACTTTTAATTTGATATCCTATTATATTCGTTGTATGCCATCTTCTTTTATTTTAGTGCCACTTTTTAATGGCATTTTAATTTTATCATGACTACGAACAAAAGTCAACACCTTATTAAAACTTTACAAAATTCTCTAATACTTCAAATAGTTCCTTCCTCATTTTTTTCAACAAGCCATATTTTATCGCTTCTAAATATTTATTTAAGTTTACTGTGTCATGTGTTGAATATATTAACTCCCTGCTTTCTATATTAATCTGAGTATTATGAAATAAGTTAATAATATATCTATAAAGAAATCAAGCAAGTGAAGCATTTTTCTAATAACAATATTTAAGAACTTAAGAAATTTTAAAGAAAGAATTATACTATATGAACCTTAAAATTTAATACTATTATATACATATTATTTAGCTTTCCTCCCAACTATTGGAAAAAGATGAGAAAAATTTAGGATACTAAAAAGTAACTTAAAAAATCTCATCTTTTTTATTTATATAAATAGAAAATATGCAAGCACTATAATTCCAAGTACAATTCTATAATATCCAAATACTTTAAAGTCATGTTTTTTAATATAATTCATTAAGAATTTTATAACAAACATTGAAACTAAAAAAGATACAAACATACCTAAAAGTAATATCATAAGTTCTGTACTTGTAAATGCAAAACCAAATTTTATTAATTTTAATAGGCTTGCTCCAAGCATTGTTGGAATTGCCAAATAAAAAGTAAATTCAGCAGCATTTGGCCTTGATAGCCCTATTAATAATCCACCTATTATTGTTGCTCCTGAACGTGATGTACCTGGGAATATAGCAGCTATTAATTGAAATAACCCTATAATTAATGCATCTTTATATGTAATTTCACTATTCTTTTCTTTTCCACCTTTTTTATTCTTATTTAAATTTTCTATTACAATAAATGCTATACCAAATACAATTAATGCAATCGCTATACAAGTTGGGTTATAAAATAACTCTTCAAATTTTTCATCAAACGCTAACCCTATTATTGCTGCTGGTACACAAGCAACTAATATTTTACCCCATAAATTCATTACTTTTTTATCAAAGATTGATAATATACCAGTTTGCTTTATTGCATTTTGTTTATTCCTAGTAAAAGGCCATATTTTCTTAAAGTATAATACCACGACTGCAAGTATTGCACCAAATTGTATTACTACCTGAAACATAGACCAAAAATCTGGTGATACATCTTTGAACTTTAAAAATTGTTCAACTAATATCAAATGACCTGTACTACTAATTGGTAGCCACTCTGTTATACCTTCTACAATTCCAAAAATAATTGTATATAATATATTCATTATATTATCTCCTTATCTTTTATTCTTCTTCATCACTTTCTTCATCTACTAATACTTTAGTTTTAACTAGCATATTATCAGAAGTTCTAAGATACATAGTATCCCCTTTAATTGCTTCAAACTCAACATATTTAGAAAGTCTACCAATTCTTCTATATGGATCTTTTGCTGCAACATTTATTACATATGTAGGATAAACTAAATATGTTCCAACATTGTTTGTATATGTTTTTACAACATCACTATCACTTAGCTTAATTGTATCTACAATTTTATTGTTATATACTTTATATACAATATTTTTTAAATCACTAGATATGAAATATAAATTATCATCTAAATCGATTCCAATAAGTTCAACATCAGTTTTAAAAATATTTAAATATCCATATGAACTATATACATTTTTATTGCTATCTTCATAGTATACTCTATCTCTATGTTGTAACATAATCATTTTGTCGATAATACTTCCTGATTTTACTATTGACATACTATTAAATAAATCTACTCTATATATAACATTATTTGTTCTTGTAGAAGATTTTGTTTCAATATTAATATATATTATGTTTATTATTGGCGACATATTCATATCTTTTATCTTAGAAAAGTTCTGTACATTAAATACATTATATTCTACTGTTTTTTGACTGTCTATATTATATGTTTTTATTTGTAATCTTGTATTTGTTGTAGTTGTTTTCTTTGCTGTAAAATATATTATAAGGTTTTTATCATATAACATATTGTAGTAGCAAATTGGATCTTCTTCCTCTATTGTTGCATAATTTTTAGTATCCTTTAAAGTATTTATATATATCTTATCATCTTTTAAATATGAGTAATATTCATTATTATATGAATACTGTAAACTTGTTGCTCCATCTTCTATTTTTATGCCTGCAGAAGATTTTATTGTTGCATTTTCTTCATTATTTACTTCTGCAATATCTACCGCACTAGTTTGCCCTAATGAATATATAAAATCATCCAATATAGATAAACCAATTACTGTAACAATAGTTCCAATCGAAAAAAACATAAGCAAATATGCAAAAAATTTCTTCATTATTTTCCCCCATTACTCTTTTACTGGTTTTGTAACTATAAATGCGTTAGGAACGTATCTTTCTCCCATTATATCACTTGGACTATTTACTACTTTTCCGTCATATACCATTGTAGAAGATGCTCCACCATCTAAATTAAATGCGTTGTATGCTCCATATTGTAGTAATATATCCTGAACATTTTTTAATGTTGCACCTAAGCTGCCAGCCTGTCTCCCATCAATTACTAACATTAATATTTTTCCGTCTTTAGTTTGGCCAATTGCAGTTCTAGGTTGTATTCCCCAACCACCATTTCCAGTTCTTATTGTTGGTTGACCATTGATTATTATAACAGGACCAAATGTAACAGCAGATTTTAAATTAAGTGCCTTTGCTTTTGAATATGTCATTGCATTAGATACAACAAGTCTATTTGAATCATCTATACCAACTACTCCATAACTTGTGTATGAATTACCAGAAATAAGTTCACCATCTTCAATTACAAGTCCATCAGGTTTACCTCCAGTTCCTAAAGCATCATCTTGGAAACCTCCAGCATTAATTCCTGCTACTGCATCATTTTCCTTAACAATTTGAGAAGTTGTTGCACCAACTTTTCCAAGTTTAGGGGCAGAAACTAATTTTACTCTAGAAGGGTCATTTACAATCATTAAATACCCTTTAAAAGTTGATGAACTAACATCAACTATTTCTATACCATCAGTTGCATTTTCATCTATTTGTATTTCTTCTACCTCTTGTTCCTCTATATTCTCTTCAGGTCTATTTGCTTTTAATATCTCATCTATTTTTTCATCACTTAAAAACCATGTTGCAAAATATTGATGTGTCATAGTTGTCATAGCTGTTGTAACAATCATATCACGCACATTTGTAAATGGTCCATAAAATACCAAACATATACATAAAATTGGAACATATATTATTTGAAATAATAGGAATAAACCTCCTACTTTTAAAAATTTCTTCATTAAATTCTCTCCTAAAAAATTTTTTGCACCTAAAAAGTGCATTTCATACTAATTAATTTTACCAGATAGTGACATTTTTTGCAACCTCTTTTTCTAAAAATTTAATCAAACTCATATATTTATATAATATATAAAGATGGTGATTTTTTGAGAAAAGCAAAATTATTTTTAATTAATGTAGTAATACTTACTGCGACTGCTATTTTAATGCAAACTATTGGTATTTCTTTTAGTGTATATATATCTAATAAAATTGGAGCTGAAAGTGTTGGACTTTTTGGGCTTATTATGTCTGTATATTCCTTTGCAATAACTCTTGCTACTTCTGGTATAAATCTTGCATCAACAAGAATAGTATCAGAAGAAATAGCAAAAGACAAAAAAAATGGTGCTATTAAAGCTATAAAGCAATGTATATTATTTAGTCTAATTTGCGGTGTAATTGCCTCTTTACTAATACTAACATTTTCTGACTTTATAATAAAAGTATGTTTGCATAATAAAATTACAGTTACTCCATTATACTTTATTGCTTTTAGCTTACCATTTATATCAATGTCAGCCTCAATTAATGGTTATTTTTCAGCAACAAGAAAAGTATTTAAAACGGCAAGTTCACAGTTGCTAGAAATAATATTTAAAATAGTATTAACATGTACACTCCTAAATATATTTTTACCAAAGAGTTTAGATTATGCATGTATATGTCTAGTTATTGGAACTTGTGTCTCAGAAGCTTTCTCATTTTTTTATATATTTATATTATACCTAATTGATAAGAGGAAATTAGCAAATAAAGAAAAAAATACAGAAAATTACATTAAACCTATACTTAATATTTGTGTGCCTATAGCTATAACTTCATATATACGTTCTGGACTTTCAACACTAAAACAACTTATTGTACCAACTAGACTTGAAAAATCTGGTCTTAGTTGTTCAGAAGCACTATCCAAATATGGACTAATAAGTGGAATGGTACTTCCAATACTACTATTTCCTAGTGTATTTATAAATTCATTTGCAGGATTACTAATACCAGAGTTTTCGAGTTTGTTTGTTACTAAAAACTATAAAAGAATTAACACGCTTACAAGCAGAATTTTTAAAACAACTTTTATGTTTTCAGCAGGAATATTTGGAATATTTATGACCTTTTATGATGATCTTGGTACAATAATATATAATAGTAGTGAAGTATCAAAATTTTTATTACTTTTAAGTCCAGCCGTTTTAATAATGTATATAGATACAGTTGTAGATGGCATGTTAAGAGGATTAAATGAACAAGTAAATGTAATGAAATGTAATATACTTGATTTATTTGTAAGTACTACCCTACTTTATTTTTTACTCCCAGTCTATTCAATATATGGATACATACTAGTTATATACATAAGTGAATTATTAAATGGAATTTTAAGTATTAAACAATTAGTAAAAGTTACAAAACTAAAAATTAAATATTTTTCTTGGATTTTTAAACCAGTTGGAGCAGCACTTTTAACTAGATATATTATTACTTTTATTAATTTAGATACTGCAAGTAATATATTTTCACTAATTATAAAAATAATTATATTCCTTGCTATATACATAGCAGTACTTTTCATAACTCAGTGTATGAACAAAAAAGATTTAAAAATATAACAATACATATTTTTTAAATTTAAACATATACATTTATTGTAACTTGTACAAAGGAGTGGTTATATGTGGCATACACTATCTTCTATTGAGGTAGAAAAAAAGTTAAATACTAATTTTTCAAGAGGTCTATCTTCAAAGGAGGCAGAAAAAAGAGCCAAAGTTTTTGGTAAAAATAAACTAGATGAAAAGAAAAAGGTTAGCTTTATTTCAAAGTTAATCGCACAATTTAAAGATTTTATGATAATTATACTGCTTATAGCAGCTGTTATATCTGCAATAATATCTTATGTAGAAGGAAGCAACGATTATATGGATTCGATAATTATAGTTGCAATTGTCTTCTTTAATGCTATGATGGGAATTATACAAGAAAATAAAGCAGAAAAATCACTTGAAGCTTTAAGAAAATTATCTGCACCAGTTGCTAAGGTAAAACGTGATGGTAAAGTTGTAAATATTGAATCTTCTAATTTAGTACCAGGTGATGTAATTATCTTAGAGGCTGGTAATTTAGTACCTGCTGATTGTCATCTAGTTAAAGCGTTTAACTTAAAAGTTGAAGAATCTGCTTTAACTGGTGAAGCTGTTCCAGTATTAAAAGATCCTTCAGTTATTTTAAAACAAAATGTACCACTTGGTGATATGTTAAACACTGTATTTTCTTCTACTATAGTTACAAATGGGCATGGTGAAGCAATTGTAACTGATATAGGTATGAGTACTAAAGTTGGTACTATTGCAAAAATGATTATAACAGATGAATCTCCTCAAACTCCTCTTCAAAAGAAATTAAGCGATGTCGGTAAGAAACTTGGTACTGCATGTATTATAATTTGTATTGCTATATTTATTATTGGTTTGATTAAAAAAATATCATTTATAGAAATCTTTATGACATCAATTGGTCTTGCTGTTGCAGCAATACCAGAAGGTCTTCCAGCTATTGTTACAATAATGCTTTCAATTGGCGTAACTAAAATGGCAAAGAAAAATGCAATAATTAGAAAATTACCAGCTGTTGAAACACTTGGTAGCAGTAGTGTTATATGTTCAGATAAAACTGGTACTTTAACTCAAAATAAAATGAAAGTGGTAAAAATAACAGGTGTAAATGGAATATTAGAATCCGGTATAAATAGTAAAGATTTTAATTTTGTATTAGAACTAGGCTCTATGTGTAATGATAGTATAGTTGAATATTCCGGAAGAAAAGCAACTGTAAATGGAGAGCCCACAGAAGCTGCAATTGTCACCGCTGGAATAAAATATGGTGCATATAGCACAAAGCTAAAAGAAAGAGTTAATGAAATCCCTTTTGACTCTGGTAGAAAAATGATGACTACTATTCACAAAATAAAAACTGGTTATAGAATAGTTACAAAAGGTGCACCCGATGTAATTTTAAAGAGATGTTCTAATTATTACTCTAATTCTAATACTTATACATTAAATAGAAGTAATCTTTCTTCGATTGAATCAAATAATGAAAAAATGGCAAATGAAGCCTTAAGAGTAATAGCAGTTAGTTTTAAAGATGTTGATAGTCTACCAAGAAATATTGATAGCAATTCTATAGAAAAAGATCTAACTTTGGTAGGACTAATTGGAATGATTGACCCGCCAAGAGAAGGAGTATTTGAAGCTGTTCTTACTTGTAAAAGAGCTGGAATTAAAACTGTAATGATAACTGGTGACCATATCCTAACAGCAAAAGCAATTGCAAGTAATCTTGGAATACTTGGTAAAAATGATTTAGCTATAACTGGTGAAGAATTAGACAAAATGCCACAAAATAAATTAGAAAGAGATATAATGAAATACTCAGTATTTGCAAGAGTTACACCCGAACATAAAGTAAGAATTGTTAAAGCATTTAGAGCTACTGGAGCAGTTGTAGCAATGACTGGTGATGGTGTAAATGATGCTCCAGCACTAAAAAATGCAGATATTGGAGTCTCAATGGGTCTTAATGGTACTGATGTTGCAAAAAATGCTTCAGATATGATTTTAACTGATGATAATTTTGTTACAATAGTTGAAGCTGTAAAAGAAGGTAGACATATATATGATAATATACGTAAAGCTGTACACTTTTTAATTGCAACTAATGTAGGTGAAATTGTAACTATTTTCTTTGGACTACTATTAGGCCTTGAAAGTCCATTACTTGCGATACAATTATTATGGATTAACCTTGTAACAGATTCGTTTCCAGCAATTGGGCTTGGACTTGAACCAATTGATAAGGCAATTATGCATAAGAAGCCAAAAAATCCTAAAAAAGGATTATTTTCAGATGGTTTATGGTCAAAAATATTTTTTGAAGGTACAATGATTGGACTTTTAACTCTTTTTGCATTTACTGTTGGAAATCATTTATATGGACTTGAAGTTGCAAGAACTATGGCATTTATATCACTTAGTATGCTTGAATTAGTCCATAGCTTTAATATACGTAGTGAAAATTCAATATTTGAAATTGGTATATTTAAAAACAAATATTTAAATATTGCATTTATCGCTGGTGCTATATTACAAATAGCAGTTGTAGTTATTAAACCTATAGCAAAAATATTTGATGTAGTTCCATTAAACACTACCCAATGGATTTTTACCTTTGCAATATCAATAACTCCTATAGTTATAATGGAGTTTAAGAAAAAACTTAAAGAATTAAGATATGGAAAAAGAGTGTATAATATTAACGCTATAAGAGAATAAAAATAGAAAAAGGCTGTTAGTATTTTAACTAACAGTCTTTTTTGGTTGTAAAATATTCGTTGGGGTGTGAATACACAACAACGAATATTTTTTAGCAAAAAAATTGCAATTAAACCATT
>CALXJG010000042.1 GCA_944388565.1 uncultured Clostridia bacterium | reverse complement strand
CGTGCCTTAAGGCACATGCGCGTAACAAGCCCTTATAGGGCTAGAGAAAACTACCCGTTGAACGGGTAGTTTTTATTTTTTTGTCTTACAACTTCATATATAGATATAGCCGTTGAAACTGATGCATTAAGCGAATTTATTTTACCAGTCATAGGAATTTTTACCATAAAATCACAATTTTCTCTAACAAGTCTTGATATTCCATCTCCTTCATTACCAACAACTATACCAATTGCACCATCAAACTTTGTATCATATATATTACTTGCACCTTCCATGTCTAGCCCATAAATCCAAAGTCCATTTTCCTTTAACATTTTTATACTTTCAGTTATATTAGTAACACGTGCAACTCTAACAAATGAAGTAGCACCAGCAGCTACTTTTTCTACTGTATCTGTGATTTGACATGCGTTTCTTTTTTGAATTATAATGCCATGGACTCCCATACATTCTGCACTACGAATTATAGCACCAAGATTATGTGGATCTTCAATTTTATCTAAAATTATTACAAAAGGAGGTTCGTTTTTTTGTTTTGCATAATCAAGTATATCTTGAATTGTATAATACTCATAGTCTGTGACGCTTGCAACTATTCCTTGAGAATTCTTATGTTCAATCATTTTATCAAGTTTTTGTTTATCAGATTCTACAACTACAATCCTTTTATCTTTTGCCATCTTTATAATATCATAAACATCTTTACTACCTTTTGCCACATATATTTTGTTAATTGTCTTACCAGAGGAAATTGCCTCTATAACTGGATTTTTACCATAAATTAATCCCATAATAATTCTTCCCTTATCTTTCTTTAATTTTTAAGTAGACTTTGTAAATATGAATTTGTAAATTCTAATAATTTATCTACTTCATGTTTGTTACTATACTTGTCTGTTAAAAACTTACCTGTTTTTAATGCCAAATTAAATTGTTCTAAAGTTATTATTTTATTATCTAAAGCATCTTGCAATTCATCTTCATCTAGTACTATTACTTCCCCGCGATTTGTTACTACTACGTCTAAATACATATCTTCAATGAAAGGTATATTATTTTCTATAGATACACTATTTATAATATCAAAATACCATTCTACAATTTCTAATTTATCATTATATATTGAATTAATAGCATAGTTTTTATCAAATGGATAAAATTGTAGCCATACATAACCATTATCTAGCACACAATCATCTTCTCTATTGTCCCTTGGTACCATACATCTTTTAGATACAGTATTTATTTTAAGTAATGAGATATACCCGTTATATTCTTTACTATTTTCTTCTATATATTTAAAATCACTACTAAGTATATCCTTATTAGTCGAAGCATTAGCATAACGCTTTTTTAACATACCTTAATACCTTCTTCCTTATATTATTCATCTAGTTTTAGTACACTCATAAATGCATCTTGTGGTAATTCTACACTACCAATTTGTCTCATCTTCTTTTTACCTTCTTTTTGCTTTTCAAGAAGCTTTTTCTTTCTTGTAATATCTCCACCATAACATTTTGCAAGCACGTCTTTTCTCATTGCCTTTACTGTTTCTCTTGCTATTATTTTACCCCCAATTGCAGCTTGAATTGGCACTTCGAATAATTGTCTTGGTATAATTTCTTTTAATTTTTCTACCATTTTTCTGCCTCTTGTTTCAGCTTTTTCCCTGTTTACTATAAATGATAGTGCATCTACTATTTCATTATTTAATAATATGTCTAATTTTACAAGATTAGATTTTTTATAACTATCAACTTCATAATCAAATGAAGCATACCCTTTTGTTCTAGACTTTAAACTATTGAAGAAATCATATATTATCTCATTTAAAGGAATATAATAATCAAGTGATACTCTATTTGCATCTATATATCTCATATTGATATATTCTGCTCTTCTTTGTTGGCAAAGTTCCATAACATTTCCAACATATTCTTTTGGAGTTATTATCTCTGTTTTTGCAATAGGTTCTTCCATATAGTCAATTTCATTTGGAGAAGGTAATTCAGATGGATTATATAACTCAACCACTTCTCCATTTTTCTTATGTATTTTATATATTACTGATGGAGCTGTAGTTATAATATTTAAATTATATTCACGTTCTAAACGCTCTTCAATTATCTCCATATGTAATAATCCTAAAAAGCCACATCTAAATCCATGACCTAACGCACTTGATGATTCAAGTTCAAATTGTAAAGAGGCATCATTTAATTTTAATTTTTCTAAAGCTTCTTTTAATTCTTCATAATCACTACCATCAGCTGGAAATATACCAGAATATACCATTGATTTTACTTCTTTATATCCATGTAATGGCTTATCTACTGGATTATCCTTTAAAGTGATTGTGTCTCCTACTCTAATATCCGATAAGTTTTTTATACTAGCAGCAATAAAGCCAACTTCTCCTGCTGATAATTCTTCTGCTTTTATATATCCACCTGGTTTAAAATAACCTACAGAGGCAACTTCATATTCCTTACCTGTTGCCATCATAATTATGGTATCACCTTTTTTTATTTTACCATCCATAATTCTTACAAAGGCTAATGCTCCTTCATAATTATCATATATAGAGTCAAATATCAAGGCAGAAAGTGGCTTTTTAAAATCCCCAGTTGGAGATGGTATATTCTTTACTATATCTTCTAAAACTTCCTCAACATTTAACCCTGTTTTAGCGGATATACAAGGTGCATTAGATGCATCAAGACCAATTATATCTTCTATTTCTTTCTTTACTTCATCTGGTCTTGCGCTAGGTAAATCTATTTTATTAATAACTGGTAAAATTTCAAGATTGTTATCTAAAGCTAGGTATACATTAGCAAGTGTTTGTGCCTCTACACCTTGAGCTGCATCTACTACAAGTATAGCCCCTTCACATGCTGCAAGAGAACGTGATACTTCATAGTTAAAGTCAACATGCCCTGGTGTATCTATTAGATTTAAAATATATGTATTTCCATCTTTTGCGGTATATTTCATTCTAACAGATTGAGATTTTATAGTTATACCTCTTTCTCTTTCTATGTCCATATTATCTAGTAATTGCTCTTGCATTTTTCTCTCATCAATACTACCTGTCATTTGTATTAATCTATCTGCTAAAGTTGATTTACCATGATCTATATGTGCTATTATACTAAAGTTTCTTATATAATCTTTATTACTCATATGCATCCTTTCTTTTTACATGATATATTATACCAATTTTATATGTATAAATCAATTAGCAATAGTAATTTTATTTAGATTATTACTTTTTTATATAATGTATGATATAATATAATTAGCGTTGATGTTGTAATAATAATTTAATAACTATTATGGAGGCTGATGAAAATGGCAAGTACATTCAAGGATTTCATGGACACTGTTAAGGAACTTTACTTTAAAGATGTTGATAAGACTATTGAAGAGTTTGTAAGTTTTTTAGGAAGCATTCCTTATTCTCATTTTTATAAGGAAGTACATATAAAACTTGAATATATACCACAGAAAGGATGTGTCTTACTATACTCAAATATCGAAGCAAAGTGTGTAATAAAAAATAATGATATAAATTACTGCAGACTAGTTTTGAAAGATGCTCTAAGGCAGTTTGCATTTGACTACAAAGAATGTATAACGTTAAGCGCAGATGAGATTGTTATAAAACCAATTATCAAATAAGAAATAAAAGGCATTGAGATCGTAATTGATTTTCAATGTCTTTTATTTTTTGATATTATAACATATAGTTAAGTTATAATTTTACATAATATTTGACTTATTTTGTTAATTATGTTATAATATATATTGCATTTATACCATTATATTTCAACTATAATTAGGAGGGACAAAAATGTCTGAAAAATTTAAAGCATTTAAAGAAAGCGTACAAGAAAATTTCAAGAATGATGTTGAAGCAACATATGAGCTTGTTTTTGAGTTCATCAGTTCACTTCCCAAAGAATGCTATAATGAGAGCATTCGGTTTGAACTTACTCTTTACAAAGAAGGATGTTCATTATTCTGTAAAAACGGCAAAGCATATTTTCTTGATAACTTAAGCAGGTCCTATTGCTTCTCTGTCGTCTCGGAAGTATTAAAGAGGCTTGATGAAGAAGCAGACGAAAATATCGAAATCACAGATCATTGTGGAAGCTTTACCATTTTGCTCCACCCATTAATCCCTTAATTAGGAGGATACAAATGAATAACAAAATAAAAGAATTTCTTTACTTGACTATTAACAAAATAAAGGGGGTATACAAAAGAGATGTCGATGACATCTTCAATGTAATTTGTGATTACATTAATTCGGCACCGTATGAAGTATTTAAAGAGATTAAATATTGCAACATTACGGCGTTTGATGAAGGATGTTCTATAGGAAATGTAACTCGTGGAGAAGTTAACCTTCTTATTAAGAAACCAGATTTCTATTGTGCACGAGTTATATTGGCTGCTGTTGAACAAATCGAGAAATATTTTGGTACGAAGGTAGATGTAAGTATAAGTTATAGACTTGTTAACATCAATATTCTTTAAATTATCTTAGCACAAAAGTATTCTCCTCTAGTATTTTAATACAATACTAGAGGATTTTTTTTGTTAATAAAAAGTAAAAGTATTCAATTTTATAATAATTTAATATCAAAAGTCATACTTTTCTATTATTTTATGATATAATAAATAAAATTTTAAAAAATATTTTACTTTTTATAATAAATTAAGAATTAACTTTTCAATAAAAGAACAATTTGAATATGCCGATATTATATTTATAATTAATATAAAAAGCTTTTTAATCCTACATTGAATCTTAGTTATTCTCAAATTTCAAAAATATATTAAAGAGGAGTCGATAAAAATGATTAAAAAAATTGTATTAGGTATCGTAATCTACAAGAAAAAAATTTTGATTGTTAGGAGGAAAGTAAAAGAAGGAAATTTGTTTTGGCAGTTTCCCGGAGGAGAAATAGAAAGTAATGAAACCGAAGAGCAAGCAGTTATAAGAGAATTAAAAGAAGAAACAGGGCTATCATGTAAAGTTAATAAATTATTAGGAAAAAGAGTTCATCCACATACTAATAGAGAAATGTTATATTTTGCGTGCAATTTTATTTCAGGGGAAATATTAATATCTGATGAAGATTTATCTGAGGCTAAATGGGTAAATATAGAAAATTTAAATGATTACTTTACTACAGATTTGTATGAACCGGTAAAAGTTTATATTAATGGTAACAAATGATTTTTTACCAAAAGAAAAATAAAAAATATTTTTATATTAAGAACAGAGATATATAGTTCTGTTCTATTATTTTTACAAAAATCAAACTTTAATATTATATAAAAAATGGATTTATACTATACTTGTTTTTTTGTGAAATGTATGATATACTACCTTTTGTAAGACAATATAAACCAATATAAATTTATGGAGGTGTACTAAAATGGAAGAAAGACTCCCCAATTTCTTTGAACATCTTAATCAAGCTATGGAAAATGACATTAGTAATGTATATAACAAAATCCTTGACCTTATGGAAAATATCCCCTATAATTTCTTTTTCTCAAAAGGCGTATGTTTTCAAATCACTTTTAAAGATGATTATACTTTATTAAAATATGATTCAACACATATAGAACTAATTAACGGCAAAGATGTACTCTATAATCGTAATTTGATATCAGAAGTATTAAATAGAATTACAGATGAACTTGTTGATTGTATGCCATATAATCATAAAGAATTATTCGACTATAAAGTAAATCCTAATGGTTCAATAACAATTAAATTCGAACCTATATTAGATTAAGTAAAAACTCCTCTAGTATTTATATGATACTAGAGGAATTTTTTACCTTAATAATTTATTTAATTCTTCTTTAAATTCATTAATATCCTTAAACTGCCTATATACAGATGCAAATCTAACATAAGCAATCTCATCAATTTCTTTTAATTTTTGAATTACTAAATCACCTATTTTACTTGCAGGCACTTCTTTATCTAGCGAATTGTTTATCTCCATTTCAATCTCGTCAGTAGCTTTTTCTATTTGCTCTATTGAAACAGGCCTTTTTTCACAAGCTCTAAGCATTCCATTTATTATTTTACTTCTATCGAACTGTTGACGTAACCCGTTTTTCTTTATAACTACTATTGGTGTGTACTCAATTTTTTCATATGTTGTGAATCTATGTTTACAATTTAAGCATTCACGTCTTCTTCTAATTGAATTTCCTTCTTCTATAGATCTTGAGTCAATAACTTTACTTTCTTCACATCCACATTTAATACAATGCATAAACTACCTCACTTAAAATTCATGTAATTGTAGATTACCACTTTCTACACTTTCTTTACATTTTATAACACGTTGGTTTGAACTACCTCTAAATAACAAATTTTCATCCATTAAATCTTCTTCAAATTTTCCATCTATTAATAAATCAGCTTGCTTTAAAAGATCCATATATCCGTTATTTTCATTTGCATTATTAAGTAAATCTTCATACAAAAAACCTGTATATACTATTGTAGAAAGTTTCTTTCTATCAATCTTAGAAAGTAACTTAGCTATTTTCTTAGCTTGCATAAATGGTTCTCCACCACTAATTGTAACACCTCTTAATAAAGGATTTTTCTTTACATCTTCAAGTATTGTATCGATATCTATATAACTACCTCCATCAAAACTATGTGTTTGTGGATTATGGCAACCTTTACAATGATGTGGACAACCTTGTGTAAATACAACATATCTAAAACCAGGTCCATCAACAGTTGACTCTTTTACAATACCAGATATCTTAATTTTGTTTTCATCGTTACTTTCATTCATAAATTATGCCTCCTAGCAGCAAGAATAATTATTTATTCCTACATTATGTTTTACTCTATCACGTTCTTCTGCTCTTTTTCCATTATTAAATCTATCTACTGTTCCTACTAAATATCCTGTTATTCTTCTTATTCTTTCAAATGGAACAACTTCAAATTCATAATTCATATCTACATATTCTCCATCGATTTTAAGTTCAAGAGAACTTAAAATCTTTCCTGGATTTTTATCTTGTATATATTTTACATATTCATTTATTTCTTCTTTTGGCATTTGACCGCCTATTACATTAATTTTCATAATAATCAACCTCTCTTATTTATCATTAATCATCATAGCTTACACTATGTTTTACTCTATCACGCTCTTCTGCTCTTTTTCCATCATTAAATCTATCTACTGTTCCTACTAAATATCCTGTTATTCTTCTTATTCTTTCAAATCCAATATTTTTACCATCATCTTCAGTTCTTCCACAATGTGGACATTTAGATTCAATTATACCAGTATAACCACAAATTGGATCTCTGTCTACTGGATGGTTTATTGCTCCATAACCAATACCGTGTTCTTTCATACATCTTACAACCTGCTCGAAAGCATCTAAATTCTTAGTTGGATCTCCATCTAATTCAATATAGCTTATATGACCGCCATTTGTTAAATTATGATATGGTGCTTCTTTTGCAATCTTATCAAAAGCATTAATTTTATAATATACTGGTACATGGAATGAATTTGTATAATATTCTCTATCTGTAACACCTTCAATAATACCAAATTTTTTCTTATCAATTTTTACAAATCTACCAGATAAACCTTCTGCAGGTGTTGCAATAAGTGAGAAGTTAAGACCAGTTTTTTCACTTGCTTGATCCATTCTATCTCTCATATAACCAACAATTCTTAAGCCTAATTTTTGAGCCTCATCACTTTCACCATGATGTTTTCCAATTAAAGCTTTAAGACATTCTGCAAGTCCTATAAATCCTAAAGTAAGTGTTCCATGTTTTAATACTTCACCTACTTCATCATTTGGATTTAGCTTTTCAGAATCTAACCATACACCTTGACCCATTAGGAATGGATAGTTCATAGCTTTTTTATGTGATTGTATATTTAATCTATCAAGTAATTGTTCTATTACTAAATCAATTTTTTCAGATAACATTTCAAAGAATTTATCAATATCACCTTTTGCTAAAATACCAAGTCTTGGTAGATTAACTGATGTAAAGCTTAAATTTCCTCTTCCACATGTAACTTCTCTTGTAGGATCATAATTATTTGCGATAACTCTTGTTCTACAACCCATATATGCAATCTCTGTGTTATAATCTCCTGGTTTGTAATATTGAAGATTAAATGGTGCATCTATAAATGAGAAGTTAGGGAATAATCTTTTAGCTGAAACTCTACAACCAAGTTTAAATATATCATAGTTTGGTTCACCCTCATTATAGTTTATTCCATCTTTTATTTTTAATATTTGAATTGGGAATATTGGGGTCTCACCTTTACCAAGTCCAGCGTCAGTTGCAAGTAACAATTGTTCCATAACTAGTCTTCCTTCAGGAGTTGTATCAAGTCCATAGTTAATTGAAGAGAAAGGAACTTGTGCACCAGCACGTGAATGCATAGTATTTAAATTATGTATAAAGCCTTCCATAGCTTGATAAGTTTCTCTTATAATTTCTTTATCTGTATATTTAACGCAGAATTTTTGAATTTTATCTGCTAAATCTTCTCCGTATTTTTCAATTAATATTTCTTTTTCATATTTTAAATATCCAGTTGTATCTTTTAAAGATGGTATTACTCCATGTTCTTTATATATCTTATCTAAAATTGCTTTTGAAACATCTTCTGAACTTTCAAGTTCTGTAAGCAATTCAATAGTTTTTTGTAATGAAGGTATTATGTCTGTCTCTTCTCTTAATTTAGATATAAGTGATTTTGCAACTTCTTTAGAATATCTAGCATCTTTTAAAACACCAATTGCTCTTTCTAAAGCTGGAACTAATTTTTGTTCTTCGTTAATTTTATTTATTACTTTTCTCGAAGTATCTTCTGAATTTTCTATATCAGTTAATAGCTCCAATGCTTTTTGTAAGTTTTTTAAATATAGTTTCTTATATGATTTTCTAACACCTATAGCCATTGCATATTCAAAATTTGGAATTGATTGACCGCCATGTTGATCATTTTGGTTAGATTGTATAGCAATTGCTGCAAGTGCTGCATATGAACCTATAGATTGTGGTTCTCTTAAATGTCCTTCTCCAGTTGAAAATCCATCTTTAAATAATTTTATTAAGTCTATTTGACAGCAAGTTGTAGTTAAAGTTAAGAAATCTAAATCATGTATATGTATATCGCCATTTATATGTGCATCTGCATGTTCTTTTTTTAGTACAAACATTTGATAAAATTTCTTAGCACCTTCAGAACCATATTTTAACATTGTTCCCATTGCTGTATCTGCATTAACATTTGCGTTTTCTCTTTTTACATCACTATCTTTTGCTTCTTGAAATGTTAATTGCTCATATGTTTTCATTATTTCAGAATTCATTTCTCTTTGTCTTGTTCTTTCAGCTCTGTAAAGTATATATGCTTTTGCTGTTTTTGCGTGACCTTCATCTATTAAAGTACGTTCTACTATGTCCTGTACTTGTTCAACAGTAGGACATGTAGTATTTAAATCTCTATCTATACGTTCACATACTTTAGCAGCTAAATCACCTGCCTCTTTATAATTATTTCCTCCAACTGAAACAGCTGCTTTGTAAATTGCTTGTGCAATTTTTTCTACATTAAAAGGAACAGTTCTACCGTCTCTTTTAACAATTTTAGTAACCATAAAAATACCACCCCTTGTATTACGTATTAAATTCAAACACAACATATTGTGTTTTTCTGATTGTGATTATACCACTCGATTTTTTTAAAGTCAATACTTTTTTTCAAAAAATTTCTTTACATTTTTATTACAATGTTACTAAAATGTTATTCCATTTTTTACCATATATTATTAATAGTAAAATGTATAAATTTAACACTACATAAACAGATTACTTTTTGTAGAAAAAAATCGAAAAAAATTTTTTAAAAAATAAAAGAGCAAATTTAAATTTCAAATTTACTCTTACTTTTATTATTTAGATATTAAATTACATGTATCTCTTGCAATCATTAACTCTTCATTTGTCATGATAGCATATACTTTAACTTTAGAATCACTACTAGAGATGCAGGCATCTTCTCTTTGTATATTATTTGCATTTTCATCTATTTTTACTCCAAAACATTCTAAATATTTACTGATTCTCTCCCTTGCTTGAATTCCATTTTCGCCTACTCCTCCTGTAAATATTATAACGTCCAAACCTTGTAAAGATATTATATACTGAGCTATATATTGTGCTATTTTATATGCTTGACTATCTAATGCAAGTATTGATCTTTTATCGCCTTTTCTATATGCTTCTTCTATATCTCTATAATCTTCAGATACTCCAGAAACACCCCAAGCACCCGAATTTTTGTTTAAAATTTTTTCGACTTCATCAGGAGACAATTTATCAATTTTCATTATATATGGTATTATTGATGGATCAATATCGCCAGATCTTGTTGCCATAGGTATTCCTGCAAGCGGAGTAAGTCCCATACTAGTATCTACAGATTTTCCTTCTTTAATTGCACATATAGATGCACCTTGACCTAAATGGCAACTAATTATTTTTAAATCTTTAATATCTTTTCCCATCATTTCTGCAGCTTTATTTGAAACATATCTATGACTTGTTCCATGAAATCCATATTTTCTTATTCTATTTTTCTCATAATATTTATATGGTATCTGGTATATATATGCTTTTTCTTCAATTGTTTGATGAAAAGCTGTATCAAAAACAACTACCATTTTTTTATCTGGTAATGCTTTTTGTGCTGCTCTAATTCCAGCAATGGCAGCAGGGTTATGAAGTGGTGCAAGTGGAATACATTTTTCTATTTCTTTGATTACTTCTTCTGTAACTATAACTGATTCTTTAAACTTTTCTCCACCATGTACAATTCTGTGACCTACTCCTCCTATTTCATCTAGTGACTCTAATATGTTGAATTTTTTATCTAGTAAAATTTTTAATACAACAGATATTGCTTCATCAAAATTTCTTGCCACTTGTATTATATTAGTCTTTTCTCCCCTTACATTAAGTCTTAAAGATGAACGTTTACCACCAATTCTTTCAAAATTCCCTTTAACAATTCTTTCTTCTGTTTCCATGTCTATTAACTGGAATTTTAAAGATGAGCTACCACAGTTCAATACTAATATTTTCATAAAATATTCCATTCCTTTCTCGCTTCGCTCTAAAGGCACACATAGGAATGAAAGCCTTGAGTTTGAAGCATA
>CALXJG010000041.1 GCA_944388565.1 uncultured Clostridia bacterium | reverse complement strand
ATGCTTCAAACTCAAGGCTTTCATTCCTATGTGTGCCTTTAGAGCGAAGCGAGAAAGGAATGGAATATTTTATGAATTTATTGTTAGGATTATTAATACCTTTTTTAGGAACAACTATTGGTTCATCTATGGTATTTTTAATGAAAGATAAAATGAATAAAAAAGTAGAAAAACTTTTACTAGGTTTTGCATCAGGGGTAATGATAGCAGCATCTATATGGTCACTATTAATACCATCAATGGATATGGCAAAAGAACAAGGAAAAATAGCTTGGCTTCCAGCTGCAACAGGATTTTTTCTTGGCATTATATTTTTACTTGTTTTAGATAGTTTAATACCACATTTACATTTAAATGATGAAAAACCCGAAGGAATAAAATCGAAATTAAAGAAAACAACAATGATGGTATTTGCAGTAACACTTCATAATATTCCAGAGGGGATGGCAGTGGGTGTAACTTTTGCAGGTGCTATGATTGGAAATTTAGGTATAACGATTAGTGGAGCAGTTGCGTTATCAATAGGTATTGCAATACAAAATTTCCCGGAAGGAGCAATTATATCAATGCCACTTAAAAATGAAGGGGTTTCAAAATCAAGAGCATTTTTATATGGTGCTTTATCTGGAATAGTAGAGCCTATTGCAGCAATTATAACAATTTTACTTACAACTGCAGTAGTTAATGTGTTACCATACTTTTTCTCATTTGCAGCAGGTGCTATGATTTATGTTGTTGTTGAAGAGTTAATACCGCAGTCACAATCAGGAGAGCACTCAAATTTAGGAACAATAGGTGTTGCAATAGGTTTTGTAATAATGATGATATTAGATGTAGCATTAGGTTAGTAATGTTTAAAGTTTAGATATAGAGGTGTAAAATGATCGAAATAAGAAAAGAGAAAAAAGAAGATTATGAAAAAATATATAATGTTATAAAAACAGCATTTCAAACAGCTGAACATTGAGATGGAAATGAACAAGATTTAGTTAATGATTTAAGAAATGGGGATGGATATATTCCTGAATTATCTTTAGTAGCATTAAGTGAAGGGAAAGTAGTTGGATATATAATGTTTACTAAAATTTTAATTAATAATAATGAAGAAATAGCATTGGCACCGCTAGCTGTATTACCTGAATATCAAAGGCAAGGAATAGGAATAGCACTTATAGAAAAGGGACATAGTATAGCAAGAAGAATGGGATATCATTATTCTGTTGTATTAGGAAGTAAAGATTATTATAAAAAGACAGGATATGAGCCGGCTAAAAATTTTGGAATACTAGCACCATTTGAAGTTGATAGTAATAATTTTATGGTAAAAAGATTAAATAATGCTGATAAAGAAATAAATGGTGTTGTTAATTATGCAAAAGAATTTAAAATATAAAACAATAGAATTATATAAGTAGTTTTTTGGAGGAATTTAATTAAGATGGCTGAATTATTATTTTTAGACATTAAAGATGATAAAAAATGTAAAAAAGAAGTAAAAAAATTATACAATGTAGCTTTTCCTAGAAATGAAAAATTCCCGTTTTTTGCCTTAAACTTTTTATCTAGAAATGATAAAGCAAAATTTTATGGAATATATGATAAGGATAAATTTATAGGACTATTATATGGTATATATTACAAAGATATAGTGTATGTTTTCTATTTTGCGATTAGTGAAAGATTAAGAGGAAAAGGATATGGAAGCAAGGTTTTAGAAAGTATAAAAGAAAAATACAGTAAATATAGGATTATTTTAATGATTGAAGAAATAGATGAAAATAGTAATAATTATAATGAAAGAGTTAAAAGAAAAAAGTTTTACTTAAATAATGGATTTAAAGATTTAAATTATAAAGTAAAAGAGGCAGGAGTTATATATGAAATGTTAGGATATAATAACGAAGTAACTCATGAAGAATATAGGGATTTGATGAAGTATTATTTTGGAGAAACTTTATATAACTATGTATATAAAAAAATAAGTAAATAAGTTGTATAAAAATTGTTTTTTTCACCACTGCTTTTTAGTAGTGGTGATTAGTTATTTTTAAGGGAAGAAAGTTAATCTTTTCGTTATCTTGTTTTTTCTTCTGTGTAATTATAAAACAAGCCTATTTGCTAGACTTTTTATATTGAATATGGTATAATAAACCATATAAAATTGAACATAAAACAAGCTATTATAGGTAAAAAAAGGAGGAAATCTAAAATGGAAGAAACACTAAAAATAGATGAATTTAAAAACTATATTGATAATGGTGACTTTGAGACTATATATAAAATAATTATAGATAGATCAGTAGATTTAGCAAAAAAAATTGCTATAAAAAAGAAAATAAATCTAAGTAATCTTAATAAAGACAAAAATATAAAAGATACATTATATAATATAATGAATGCTTTTAAAGAGCAAAGTGCTTCTTTTGAAAGTGTATCATATCTTATGAGTATTCTATTAGATTTTGACGTTGATATAGAAGATGACCTTTTTTACACAGAAGATGAAAAGTTAAAAAAATATATAAGAGTATATAATAGCGTAATTTATGAATTAAAAGCATACGAAAAAGTAGAAGAAGATATAAAAGAATATGGATATGAAAACTTAAGAGATGAAAAAATAAATAAACTAATAGAATTATTTAAAGAAATGCTAGAGTATAAAAATAAACCATATAAAAAAGACTTTGATTTTGAAAAATTTGTAGAAAAAATATATAATAATTATCATATCTATCATGAAATTCTTACTGATACTTTAAATCATATAAAGTTAAATACTGTTTATAGAAAAATAGATATAAACAAAGAAGAAAGCATTAAAACAAATAATGTAGAAAATATATTGGCATTAAATACTTTATATGAAATTTTAAGTGATAAAGAAGATGGATATAAAAATTATGCTTACTTTTATAGAGATTTTGAACCTGAAGATGGGATGACATATAATGAGCTTTATAATAAAGAAATAGAAAAATTTGTTAAGCTTTTTAAAGATATGTTAGATTTTTTAAATGTAAAATATGATACTAATGATATCTTTAGTTTAATTATTTTGGTAAAAAATAATTACCCATATTATACAGAGATTTTAATGAATTTAAGTGTAACAATGAAAGATCCGAACTTAACATATATTATGATTTTAGATACAATGGAAGATATTTATGATAATTTATCTAAAAATTATAAAAATCATAAAGAAAATATGGAAAAGTATGAAAAAAAGCTAAAAGAAGAGGAAAATGAGGATGACATGTTTCAAGAATAAATAATAGGTGGATAAAATGTTAAAGAAGAATTTAAAAAATTATATAGAAGAAGCTGTAAGAGATAAATATCAAAAAATAGATAAAAGCCAAAGTAATGTTATAACATTAAGAGAAAAAATAAATAACTTTGATAGATTTTTAGATGTATATATAAAAGATGAAACGTACGGAAATTATATAGAAAAATTTTATTTAGAACTAGAAAAGATGGTTTGTGACGAAGAAAAAATGTCATTTAAACAAGGTGTAATTATAGATGAATTTTTAAAAATACTAGCTATCTCTAGAAACATTAGATTAGATAGTACAAATAATCTAGAAAATTTAAGAACTTTAAATATAATAACAAATGATGAAATGTTAGAAGATATAAAATTATATTTTAATGACAAAACTAGTTTAGAAAAATACTTAGAAAATAAAGGAAGAATAGATTTAATACCAATTATTGATTCCTGTTATATATCATCTAATATAAATAACTTAGATTGTATAAATATAAACATGTATTGGGACTATATAAGTAATTTATTTATTGCATATTTAGAACTTGCAAATAAATTAAAAGATAATATTATGCAACAGTATATATTGTTAAATTTAAATATTAGAGAATATATACATAATATAATAGAAAACTATGAAAATAAAATTAATTTTAAATACATTCCATCAAGTGTTGTAAAGCTTACTTCATATGATTTTTTAGATGAATTTGATGATGAAAATGGAATTACATTGCCATTTACTAAAGTAAATGATAGCGGAAAATATAAAAAAATAAAACTTATAGGATATGCAGGAGTTGGAAAAACTACTACTTTAGAGTATATTGAATATCAAGATGCATTAAATTATGATAAAACAAATATAATACCGGTTATTATAAGTTTAATAACTGTAAATGAAATAACAAGTATAGAAGCTTTAATTTGTAGAAAATTAAATATAGATGAGGAAAATGAAGAAGTAATAAAATATTTAATAAGAAAAAATAAAATAAATTTATATTTAGATGGAATAAATGAAATAAACATTTTAGATGGAAATAAAAGGAAAGAATTTCTTAATCTTCTTGAAGACTTTATAAATAAAAAAGAAAATAAAGATTTAAAAGTAATAGTAACAGATAGAGATAATGATAAAGTTTCAGTTTTAAATAATAGTAATACTTTCTTAATACAAGGTATGAATGATAGTGATATAAATGAATTTATTGAAGGAAATTCTATGCCAGATAAAGTCTTAAAAATAAAAGAGGAAATAAGCAAAAATGAAGAAATTTTAGATGCCATAACACATCCTATTATGCTTAAAAATATAATTACAATAATTGAATGTGAAAACAAGCTCCCACAGAATATAGAAGATTTAGTATCAGTTTATTTGGATAGTATAATAAAAAGAGAGCTAGAAGAAAAAAATGATGAATATGCAAACTATATAAATGATTTTTTAAAGTATTTAGTAAAAAATATAGTAACCACAAAAGATGTTTTGGCAAATCCACCAATTAGTCATTTTGAGATAATACCTATTTTTTATGAAATAGCTGATAGTAAAAAAATAGAAGATTTTGACGCATCTAGATTTTTAGATTTATTAATAAAAATGGGAATTTTAAAAGAAGTTGAATTTCAAAAATATGCATTTTCAGATGAGAGATTTTTTCAAAAATATTATAATGATATTATCGAAGAAATTGATTAGGAGTTGAAAAAATGAAAGAATTTATTCTAAATCAAATTTTAGAATTTTATGAACAAACTGGAAAATCACTTTCTAAAGATGAGATTTTAGAAAGAATAGAAATATATTTTATGGCACTTGAGCTTTCTTCTTATTGTGAAGAAGAAAGTTTAAGAAGCGTTTTAACAGATACTAAGATTTTAATTGAAGATATTCAAAAAATGAAGCCAGATATAGTAAGTATTAGACTTATAGAACCATCTCTTAGATTAATTAGTTATATAGTAGATAAAAATTATTTTGAAAAAAGAAAATTTAACACTGCAACATTAGGAGTTTTATATAGTTTTTTTGAAATTTTAGGAGATAAAGAAAAAAACAAAAAATACTATGATATTTTGTACAGTAAAGATGAAAAAAACTCTCCATACTTATATCAAGATGAAAAACATCCTGAAAATATACTAAGGAAAAACAAAGAAATTTTACCATTTGTTATGACATACTGTGCTAGAAATGCAGCAATGCATTCTCAAGAAGTACCTAATAAAATACAACATTTACTTAGTATGTTTTATACATTAATAGAAGTATGCTATAAATACAAAAATATAATTATGGACAAGTATTTAAAAAATGAAAAAATATATAAAAGCTATGTAGATAAAATAGTCTCTGATTATGAGGAAAAGCTAAAAAATAATTTTAAGTATATACCTTTAAATATGATAGCATATAAAAATTACTTGTATGATAATATTATTTTAGAATGTGGAGAGGAAGACAGTATAGATTTTGAAAAAGTAAATAAAAAATTTCCTCATGTAAAAATAATCGGATATGCTGGAATGGGAAAAACTACATTACTTGAAAATATTACATATAATGAAATATTAGAATTTAAAAAGAAGAAGTTTAATGTAAAGATACCAGTTATACTAGATATGATAAAAGTTACAAGTTCAAATTATAAAGAAATGACAATTGAAAATTTAATAAACTTAAAACTTGGAGTAGGTAGTATAGCATTAGTAAAGAGAATGATAGAAAAAAATATTCTTAATATATATATAGATGGAATTAACGAAATACAAATTAAAGATAAGGCTATTAAAAAAGAATATTTAAATACTTTAGAAGAATTTATAAGTAGGCATAGGGGAGTAAAAATTATAGTAACTGATAGAGATGACAATTCTTATTCAGTGGCAAATGATGAGGCAACTTTAATACTAATAGGTGTAACAGAAAAAATAGTAAAAGAATTTGTGCTTGGTAACTCTTCAAAACCAGAAATTGTATGGGATAGGATAAATAGTGCGATTTTAAAAAATCCAAATTTATTAAATATATGTAAAAATCCATTTATGCTAAAAAATTTAATATCTATAGTTGAATGCAATAGGGATATTCCAGAAGATGAAGGTGAAATTGTAGGAGTATTTTTAAAATCAATAGTTGAAAGAGAAAGAGTTATAAAAAAAGATGAAATGGCAGAAGATGTATTAAGAGTTTTAATATACTTAGTTGCAAAAGAAACAGAAAGCGAAGAATTTGTAGAAGAAGATACAATTGTTTTAACATCATTTAAAATTTTTGAAATATTTAATGAATATTGTGATAAGTATAAAAGAAAAGATAGATTTGATAATTCAAAGATGCTTGATTTAATTGTAAAACTTGGAATATTAAAAGAAATTGACCTTGAAAAATATACATTTGTTGAAAATGATTATTTTGAATTTTTTTATACTTGTGCAATAGATTTAGGTCTAATATAAAAAGGAAGAAAAAAATATGGATTTAAATGATATAAAAGAAAAATATCCTAATTTAAAAAAATATCTAAGATTTTTAAGTCCTGATAATATCTTACAACGTACATTTGCTATAGAAAAAACAGGAAATGAGGAAATCTTAGATGAATGGATAGAATATTGGAGTGAAATTAATAGAATTAATGCAACTAAAATAATAGTAAATTTAAAAAGTATATCTGAAGAAAAAAGAAATAACTATAAAGAAATGCTAATTAAAAAAATTACTACTTCATATAGCAATAATTCAAATTATAAAAAACTATATTATTTAATTATGGTTAACTTATACTTTAATGATGAAAAAGAAATTGAAAATATCTTAAAATATTTAAGATGGGTAATTGGAATAGAAAGCGAAGATACAGATGAAGCAGAAAAAATTTCACCTATAGAAACGGTAGAATATATACTAAGAAAAAGAGATATAAGAAAAGTTAAGTCAAAAGAAAAACTTATAAAATTACTTGGTATTATTATCCATAAATTTAAAAGTAATATAAAATATGTTGAGTTTTTTAATTCGGAAAACCTACTTGTAATTAATGAATTAGAAGATATACTTACTAATTTAAAGGAAACAAAAAAGCCATATAAATTATATATAGAAAAAATTGTAAAAAAAATAGTAAGTTTAAGAACTATAAAAGGAGTAGAAAATGAATTTGCAATAGCTTCTATAAATAAAGATATATTTAATGTTTTGTTAAAAGAGAGTAATTATAAAACTATTTTTAGATATATATATTTATTAGATTCTTGTAATTTATTTTACCTTATAAAATTAGATGATTTATCAAGACTTGATAAAGCTCCGATTGTTATAGTTGATAACATTATACGTCAAATAGTAAATTCAATGATAAAAAAAGGTAGATATGATTATGCTTTTTTGTTTTTAAGAAGGATTAGAGTAAAAGATTATTTTAAGTATATTCCATATGATAGATTATTAACAGACTATTTTGATTTATTTGATAAATACAAAAATAATTCTAGGCGTATACGTTTTAATTTTGATATAATTAATGTAAAAAAAGAACTTTTATTTAAAATAAAATATACTGGTAATAATTATATTGAATGTTTAAAATTATGGATAGATTTCTTAGAAAAAGATGGTAAGAATAATAGTTTAATAAGGCGTAGTAAACTAAAAACATTATATGAGATGATAAATTATGATATAGAACTTTTAGATAAAGATAACTATGTTAAAGATAAGTTCTATGAGCTTAGTAAATATGTAAGTAAGCAAGAGATAAATAATAATTCAAATTCTTGTCTAAAAGCTATAGATAAAATATTATCATGTAATGATAATTTAAAAAATATTGTAGATAAAATTAAAATATTTAAAAATACAAATTTTTTCTTAGCAAAAGATTTTTATGAAATACCAGATGCCAAAGAATTAGACTATATAAATACTAATAATTCAATAAGAGTTCATATAAAAAATTTATTTTTAAACTTACTTTTAAATATAGAGGAAGAGGATTTAGAGGATATAATATATTTGTATATGAATACATCTGTAAAATATGATATATCAATAGAGTATTTAATTTTAGAACTATGTAATAAAAACTTTAATAATATACTTTCATATATTAATGAATATAGCTTTTTTGCTACTTTATCAAAAAAAAGTAACTCTAAAATATATGATGAATTTAAAATAAGAAATGTTAAAAGTGATAACTTTGCTAGATGTTTAAAAGATAATAAAAATAATCTTGGTAGACTAAATGCAAGTCTTTTTAAGTTAGAAATTTTAGGATATTCAAAAGTATACAATGGACTTGAGGTAGTGTGTAAAGATTTAGTAAAAGAAGAAAGTAGTAAAACTAAAGCTATATTTGATGAAAACTTAAATAAATATAAAGAGGCATACAAAAATAATGATATGGAATTACTTTTAAAAAGTGATATTAAATTTGAACCAAGCCTTTATTTTAAAATTGCTAAATTCCAGGTAGAATTATTATCAACATTTAATAATGATAATATTAAACTTTTGATAAAAGACAAAATAAATCCATTAAGATTTCAATCTGTTTTTAATGTTTGTAGAGAAAGAAAAAATACATATGATATAAAAGATATGGTACTTAGCACAGAAGAAGTAATTATAGAAAATTTTACAAATAGAATAAGAAAAATATATAGAAAAATGTTTAATACCAAAAGTATGTATATAGATAATATCATTTTTAGTTATATGAATACATCTGTAAGATATTTTTTAAATTTTGATGAATTTATATTAATGCTTGCAAAAAGTATAAGAAAAAATAATGAAAGTAAGGTAGAATTAAGTAGATACTTTAAGGATTATAATATAGTTTGCGAAGATATAGTAGATGGAAAAATAATAAGTCCAGTACAAATAAACGCAAATTGTTTGGTAAGTACTGATACATCTATAAAACCAGATGATATATCTTGCTATAAATTTTATATTAAAAATTATGATTTTGAAAAAAATATAGTTGAAGTAGAAGATGTAATGCTTATTAAAACTGCACCAAAAAACAGTAAGATGTATAAAAAGTTAATTACCGTTTTAGTTAATTATTTAAATTCTAGTATAGATGATAAAAAAGCTCTTGATGATATAAAAAATGTAGAAAAGGTGCAAGAGTTTAAACATTTAAGCTATGCATTATCTTATAATCTTTTAAAAGAATATGAACTAATATACAAAGAAATAGTATCTAAAAATATAGTAAATGGGTTAGAAAATTTAAGTACTTTTATTAAGAATCTCGGAGATAACAATTACTGGAAATATAAGACCTATGATAAATTAATTGAGAATGAAGAAGAAAATGATTATATAGAAATTAAAAATATTTTCTTAAAGCAAGCAAAAGAAACCAATTTTTTTACTGTTATATTTTGTTATAATAATACGTTTATAAAAGAAATTTTACCTTTAGATGAACTATTAAGTAAGATATTTAAATTTAATATATTTCAAAATGTAAAAATAGATGAAGAAAATATGGTTAATTTACAAGAATATAATATACCTTTAGATGTGGTTTATTCTAAAAATATACAGGTATATGATGGACTATTTGTAATAAATGTAGTTTCAAATAATAAAAAACTAAATATAAAATTAGATGAAGAAGATTTAAAATTATTAAGTTTAAAAAGTGAAGATAAAGTATTTTTAAATCTTAGTGCTACTAAATATGACTTAAAAAATAACATAATATATTGTAAAATAAAATATATAAAAAAATTAAATGATGAAAAATATAAATATGTATTACAATACTTAAGTAAATTAAACAATATAATAAAAAATAACTATTCTATAGATTATATATTTGATTATATTAATAAAGCTAGTATAATTTCAGAAAATTTATATTATTATGATAGTGAAAAAAATATGTTTTTTAGAAGAAATTTTACTATATCAGATTGTAAGGCTAGCTTAAAAACATTATTAGAAAAATATAACAATATTTTATATAAAAGAATAACAAAATATATAACTTCTAATGTAAAAAATGGAAGCATAAATAAAGAAAATATAAATAAACTTTTCTTTATTTATGACAAGACTATATTAAAATATATTATAAGTTTAAATGATTTTTCATACTATGTTAGAGAAATTATAAATCAAAATATAGATGTAGTAAGATTATATATAAAGTTAAAAACTAATTCTTGCTTAGGAAATTCATTATATAAAGTATATATACCAAGATATGATAGCTCACAAATAGTAAAGCTGGATGTAAGTGATAATATAGAAATTATAAATCAGCAAAATTATGTTGCAAAAATATCGAAATATGATAATGTAAATGAATGTGTTATATTAGATAATGTGAGCATTATGACAAAAAGAGAAATAGAAATCTTTGAAGAGATAGCAAAAGAAGTTTATACTGAAGATGAATTAATAAATCTAATAGATACACAAATTAGTTTAATAGGAAAAGTTACTAAAAATATTATATTGAAAATGAGTGAGAAAAAGAGAGGTAGTGCTAGATTTTTAAATAATTATGATAGCATAGAAAAAGAGAAGTTAGAAAAACTAAAAAATCTTTCAAAGGAATTTTTTGAATATAAAGTAGATTTTATAATAGAGGAATATGAAAAAGTATTATCTACAACTTCTTTTGAAAATTTGAGAACTGTGATCTACTATTATATGAATACTGCTATTAGATATGTATTAAAAGTATCTTTGTTTATTGACTTAATTTTAAAATATTTTAAGGATGAATTTGAAGAAGTAGATGGAATCGTTAATGTATGTAATATATTTAGATATTATAAAATGCCAATTGATGATATTACAGAAGAAGGTAATATAAAAACAGCTTTGCTTTCTGATGATAATGATTTTGTCCTAGAGAGTAGTTTAATTAATCGATATAAGGATAAAAATCTATTAAGTGGACGTGTTAAAATTGATAGATATGATACAGTAAATAAAGTGATAATAGCAGATAAAATTTATTTTAAAGATATAAATAATTCTAAGGAGGTATAGTATGGGAATTATTCAAAATATATTTGGAAAATATAACTGTAATAAAAGAGAAATAATACAAGAACCAGACGAAAATATAGAAGATGATAATCCATATAATTTTAATATTTCAAAAAGTGATGCTTTTTATATTGCAAATCAAAATGAAAATTTGAAAACAGATTATTATAGAAGACGTAAGGGGAATATTACTTATATAGGTTTTAATGATAAAAGTATAAAGCTTGTTAGTTT
>CALXJG010000040.1 GCA_944388565.1 uncultured Clostridia bacterium | reverse complement strand
ATTCATTAAAGACTGAAACCCTTTAATATCAAAGGTTATCAGTCTTTTACTCTTTTACAACTGTCAAATTTAGGATTATACTACATTTATTACATTTTGTCAAATTATTTTTTTGTCACTTTATGTCACAATTTTAGTTAAATTATTTCTTTTAGTTGACAATAATTTATACAACTGATATAATTATATTAGTTAAAGTTCTACACCTTAAATTTAATAATAAGGAGGGAAATATAATGTGTAGAAAATTACGGGATATCTCTAAAGAGGAAATGATAAAAATAGCTTCTACCTACGCAAATGAGAAAAATGCAACTAAAAAAATTATAGCAAATGATCATAACATCAGCGTAGACATGGTATCAAATGTCTTTATTGCTTGCTTTAGACAAAAATTGGTAGATGTAGCTACTGCAATAAACATTGCAAAGAAGGCAATTAAAAATACTTCTTTGTATAGCGGACAAGAAAAGACAAAAAAGTATTATAGAGAAATGATATTTGACTACTACGGTGTTGACTTAGAGCTTTACCTTCCTCCCCCTAGAGAAAATGGCAGAAAAATTCTAGACGAATACGAAAGGAAGAAGGCAATTGAACTTTTAAGTTGGCTAGAATCAATAAGTTCATCATACGATGATTTTTCAATTTCAGATGATGAAGGTCCAACGATAGATGAAATAGCTAGTAAAATCTATTTCCTTCGTAGTCTTCTTACATGAGCCATTAAGTAAAATGACGTGTTTAATTACGCGTCATTTTATTGCGTATTATAATATATTATGATAATATATTAACAGGTGATTTAATGAAAGTATTACTTACAACTCTTAATTCAAAATATTCACATGTAAATATAGCACAATACTACTTAAGAAAATGTATAGAAGATTTATGTGATGTAGAAATAAAACATTTTACTATTAATGATAATTTAGAAAATATATTAGAGTCTATATTACAAACAAATGCAAATTTGGTTTGTTTTGGCTGTTATATATGGAATATTGAACAAACTTTAAAATTGTGTGAAAATATAAAAAATATGAGAAAGGATATAACTATAGCATTAGGTGGGCCAGAAGTTTCATATAACCCAAATGAGGTTTTAAAAAATAACAAAGTTATTTCTGCTATAATGTGTGGTGAAGGTGAAAATGCAATAAGAAAACTAGTTATTGATTATATAAATAATTCTCTAGAAAAAATATATAATATTCCAGTTGAAGCCTCACAAATTCCACATATAGCACAAGATATTGTAGATAATTATGATAATCGTGTTGTATATTTTGAAACTAGTAGAGGTTGTCCATATAGATGTAGTTATTGCTTATCATGTATTGATAAAAATATAAAATACTTTGATATTACTAAAGTTAAAGAAGACTTGAAACAAATTTTAAACAAAAATGTAAAACAAATTAGATTTATTGATAGAACCTTTAATTCTAACAAAAAAAGAGCTCTAAATTTATGGAAATTTCTTATTGAAAACAGAAAGGATACTACATTTCACTTTGAAATATGTGTAAACTTAATTGATGATGAAACATTAGATTTTTTAAAAACAATACCTAAGAATATCTTTCAATTTGAAGTTGGTGTTCAATCTACTAACAAAGATACATTAATTGCAATAAACAGAGGATATAAATGGGAAAAAGAAAAAGATATCATAAAAAAATTAATGCAAATTGGAAATGTAAAACTTCATACAGATTTAATAATAGGACTTCCCTATGAAACATTTGATATTTTTAAAAATTCATTTAATGAATTATTTTTACTACATACTGACGAAGTACAACTTGGCTTCTTAAAATTACTAAAGGGAACAACTATATATGATAGTATAGATGAATTTGAATATGTTTTTACTAAGGAGCCTCCATATGAGGTTTTAAAAAATAAATTTATAACATTTGAGCAAATAAGATTTCTAAAAAAGTTTGAAGAAGTTTTCGAAACGTATTACAATAGTGGCTTTTTTAAAAATACAATGAATATATTAGAAAAAATATATAACACACCTTTTGAACTTTTTGAAGATATTACCAATTATTATATTAAAAATAATTTGTTTGAAAGAAAAGTTTCTACTGATGAAAGCTATAAAGTATTAAATGACATGTTTAAAAATAATAATATGTTTAGCATTATAAATCAAGCTCTAACTTATGATTACTTTTTAAAGTTTAATGGCTACAGGGATTGGCATTTTAATAAATATAGTGATAAACTAAAAGATATTATAAATGAATTTATTAATAAAAATAGAATTAATTTATTTAATAATATGAATAATAATGATATACATAAACAGTTTAAGTTTCTCATACTTGATTATAATTTTAATAAAAGTACAAATGAAAGGTATATTTATTATACTAAGAAATAAAGGAGATGAATATTCATCCCCTTTATTTTTAACTTGTTTTCATGAATCTCTGTGGTAATTTTTTCTCACCACTGCAATACTTTTTGTAACATGTATGACATACTGGATAATACATACTACCAACATTTCCTATTGCCAATTGATCACCTTCTGTTACTACTGTACCATCTATAACTCTCATATTTACAACAGCATCAGATCCACATTCACATACAGTTGTTTCAGTAATTATTTGACTTGCGCACTTTGTTAGTGCCTTAGAGCCTTCAAATAATTCACATCTAAAATCTGTAAGTAACCCATAGCAAAATACAGGTATATTCATAGTATTTGCAATCCAAGCTAAATCAAATATTTGCTCCTCTTTAAAAAATTGTGCCTCATCAACAAATATTGCATCAGGTTTTGTTTCAAGATTAATAATATAGTCTTTTACACTTGAATTTTCTCCTATTACAATTGCATCTCTTTTCCAACCACTACTAGTTTTTATAACTCCTACACCATTTCTATCATCCTTTTCTGGTGCAAATGTTACAACGCTCTTACCTACCTTTTCATAATTATATGCCTCTTTAAGTAAACTTAAAGTCTTACCTGAACCCATTACTCCATACTTAAATACCAATTTTGCCATTTTCTTATCCTCCTTAAAAATTTATTAAGATAAATATTCTTTCTATCTGTATTATACATTAACTAATTATAATTATCAATTAATGTTTCATATTTTGTTTTTTTGTTAGTTTTTTGAAATATTAATTTTTTTAATATATCTATTTTCAGCAAAAGAGTAAAAATAATTTTACTTAAAAATATAAGAACAAAAGTAATAAAATAAATTTTATTACTCTCTCAGTTTATTTTGAGAGTTTTTTTAAAGATGTTGTATTTAAGTTTCCACCTATCTCTAGGCCACCCTTTTCTTTAACGGCCTTTGTTCTCGACCATTATCCATCGCAATTTCTTGGTTTGGACTACTTTTCTTTATATATTTCCTTAATATATTTAAGCTTCCATTTATATCTGCATTTATCTTCTTTCCTTCTTTGCTTATATATATTCCTCTACTTATCCTTCTTTTCTTATTGTAATTTTCTTTCTTTATTTCTTCTTTATCTTAATGTTAATTTCATATTCTCACCTCCTTCTGTGAGAATATTATACAACGTAAACAAATGTTTGTAAATACTTTTTGCTATACTTTTCATCGCAAATTTCGACAAAATTTAAATTCACATTTATTTTTGAAAAAATCGATTTTTCCTATATTACAAAAATAAGGCAACTATTAATATAGTCACCTTATTAAATTTTTTATAATTTATATATACAATTATTTTAAATTAAAGAAAGCTTTTTTGCCAGCATACTCAGCAGCTGAACCTAATTCTTCTTCTATTCTTAATAATTGGTTATACTTACATACTCTATCAGTTCTAGATGGAGCTCCTGTTTTTATTTGACCAGCATTAGTTGCAACAACTAAATCAGCAATTGTTGAATCTTCAGTTTCTCCTGATCTATGTGATACTACAGCTGTCATACCAGCTCTATTTGCCATTTGTATAGCATCTAAAGTTTCTGTAACTGTTCCAATTTGGTTAAGTTTTATAAGGATTGAATTAGAAACACCCATGTCAATTCCTTTAGATAATCTTTGTGTATTTGTAACAAATAAATCATCACCAACAAGTTGAATTTTATTTCCAAGTCTTTCTGTTAATAATTTCCAACCTTCCCAGTCTTCTTCTGCAAGACCATCTTCTAAAGATATAATTGGGTATTTACTTGCTAAATTCTCCCAGAAATTAATCATTTCTTCACGAGTATACATTTTATCTGATTTCCAGAAATAATATTTTCCTTCTTCGCCTTTTGCTTTTGCTTCTTCATACATTTCAGTAGCAGCAGCATCAATTGCTATTTTAAAATCAACTCCTGGTTTATATCCAGCTTTTTCTATAGCTTCAACGATAACTTTTAAAGCTTCTTCATCTTCAGATAAATTTGGTGCAAATCCACCTTCATCACCTACTGATGTTGCAAGTCCTTTTGATTTTAAAACTGATTTTAAATTATGGAAAACTTCAGCACACATTCTTAAACATTCTTTAAAACTTTCTGCACCTACTGGCATAATCATAAATTCTTGAATATTTACACTATTATCTGCATGTTTACCACCATTTAAAATATTCATCATTGGAACTGGTAAAGTTTTAGCGTTTACTCCACCAAAATAATTATATAGGCTTACACCTAAAGCTTCTGCTGCAGCTCTTGCAACTGCTAAAGATACACCAAGTATAGCATTAGCTCCTAATTTTCCTTTATTATCTGTACCATCAAGTTCAATCATTGCTTTATCAATTTCAACTTGATCTAAAGCATTCATACCCTCTATTTCAGGAGCAATGATATCGTTAACATTATCTACAGCTTTTAAAGTACCTTTACCTAAATATCTAGACTTATCTCCATCTCTTAATTCAACAGCTTCAAAAGCTCCAGTTGATGCTCCAGATGGAACAGCTGCACGACCAACAAATCCTCCCTCAACTTCAACTTCAACTTCAACAGTTGGATTTCCTCTTGAATCTAATATTTCTCTTGCATATACTGATTCAATTTGTAAGTATTGTTTCATAAAAATTCCTCCCATTACTAACATAAATTATATTAACTACTTAAATAAGAAGTAGATAATAACTTTTTTAATTAATCTTTTTTAGTGCTGTCTAATAATTCTTTTAAGAATGCATTATTTTCTTTTTCAACACTTCTTTCAGCAATTTTTTCTTCTTTTTTCATTCTTTTTTCATTATATTTTTCTTGTAATTTTGTCTCCTCTTCTGCTCTTCTAATCAAATCTTCCTGAATAGAAATTTTCTCTTGCAAAGTTGTTATTTCCCTTGACGTTTCTTCAAGACTTCTTCCATCTTTTGAAAGTAAACTTTCTTCTGCTATCATCTTAGTATACTTTAAATATAATAAATCTTCCTCAGCAGAATAGTTAGCAAGAGCAGTATCTAAAGATTCTTTTACATCATATTTTTCAATTATAGCTTCAGATACATCTGTTGCAAGTCTTTTAAAATCTGTCATAGAAAAATCAAAAGTCCCATCTTTAACATAATATTTGTATTCACTAAAAATAAGATTATACATAAGAGTAGCATATCTTTTTGGAGTTATTTTTCCTTCTTTAAGCATATTTTCCAAATCATATTCTATTTTTTCAATATCCTTTTTTATTTTATCAAGCGTGATTTTAACCATCTTTTTATCATATGGCTTTTCTTCAGCTTTTTTCTTTTCATTTAGTTTAGCCTCTTTTTCTAGTCTAATATAATCTTTTTCATCTATTAGCTTAAATCCATGATGTCCACACTTTGGACATGTTCCTTTTGCAAGACTTCCAACTAAATCTGGTACTTTACTCTTTGGAATGTTATGTTTTTTACTTGCAACATAGTCACATTTAGGATTTAAACATTTATAATAGATAGTAACTTCAATTTCCTCATCCTCTTCTTCTGTAAATTCATCGGGATGAGTTATCATATATGTTCGCCAAGCAGAATCAGTTTCAAAATCCTTTCTTGTTTTTCTTTCAGCAGCCATAAGTTACCTCCATTAAAATTCAACTAAACTTTCTCCTGTCATTTCTTCAGGAATTTCCTCTCCCATTAATGCTAGTAGAGTTGGTGCTATATCACATAATCTACCATCTTTTATACTAGTTACTCTATCTGATACAACAATAAGTGGAACATCAAAAGTTGAGTGTGAAGTTATTGCTTCTCCAGTTTTTACATCTAGCATATATTCACAATTTCCATGGTCAGCTGTTATAATAGCCTCTCCTCCAACTTGCTCTATTTTTGATATTACTTCACCAACACATTTATCTAAAGCTTCTACTGCTTCAATTGCTTTTTCTAGATTTCCTGTATGGCCTACCATGTCTCCATTTGCATAATTCATTATTATTACATCATACTTTTTAGAGTCTATCGCCTCTATAATTTTTTCTGTAACCTCATAAGCAGACATCTCTGGCTTTAAATCATAAGTTGCTACCTTAGGTGAAGGAATAAGTATTCTATCTTCATTAGGATATGGTATTTCCTCTCCACCATTAAAGAAAAATGTAACATGTGCATATTTTTCTGTCTCGGCAGCTCTTAATTGAGTATATCCTAAAGTAGAAATATATTCACCAAAAGTATTTTTTAATACTTGTGGTTTATATGCTATTAATACATTTGATATACTTTCATCATATTGTGTCATTGTAACAAAAGTAAGATTTTTAATATCTTTTCTTTCAAATTCATCAAAGTTAGAGTTAACAAAAGCTTTTGTTAATTCTCTTGCTCTATCAGGTCTAAAGTTAAAGAATATAACAGAATCATTACTGTTTATAGTTGCTATAGGTGTATTATCTTCTGAGCACATAACAATTGGTTTAACAAATTCATCAAATTCTTGTGCTTCATATGATGTTTCAACTGCTTTTTGTACAGTTTTAAACATATTACCTTCACCTTTTGCCATAGCATCATATGCAAGTTTTATTCTTTCCCATCTATTGTCTCTATCCATAGCATAATATCTACCAGATATTGTAGCAACTTGACCTATTCCAATTTCTTTTATTTTTTCTTCTAACTGTTTTAAATAATCAACAGCAGAAGTTGGAGGTGTATCTCTACCATCCAAAATAGCATGGATATATACATTCTTTACTCCTTCTTTTTTTGCCATTTCTAAAAGTGCATAAAGATGATTAATATGTGAATGAACACCACCATCAGATACTAGTCCTATTATATGTAATGAAGTATCTTTTGCGTTTTTCATTGCTTTTAATAATTCTTCATTATTAAAAAATTTACCTTCATCAATTTCTTTTGTGATTCTAGTTAACTCTTGATAAACTATTCTACCTGCACCAATATTAGTATGTCCTACTTCAGAATTTCCCATTTGACCTTCAGGAAGTCCTACAGCAAGCCCACTTGTTCTAATATATGTATTTGGGTATTTTGAAATATATCTATCTAAATTTGGAGTATTAGCAAGCTTAAAAGCATTTCCTTTTTCATCATCATTTAATCCTACTCCATCCATTATCATTAGTAAATATTGTTTGTTTTTCATAAAGTTCACTCTTCTCTTTCTACCATTATTTCAAGGTAATATTTATTATATCACTTTTAATCATAATTTACAATAGCTACAAAATCGTTTGTAAGTGATGCACCACCTACTAAAGCTCCATCAATATCTTCCATGCTTAATAATTCTTTTGCATTTGATGCTTTTACACTTCCACCATATTGTATCCTTATATTCTCAGCAATGTTTTCATTATACATTTTTGCAATAGTACTACGTATAAATTTACACATTTCTTGAGCTTGCATTGAAGTTGCTGTAACTCCAGTTCCTATAGCCCATATTGGTTCATATGCAATTATGATGTTTCTTTTTATTTGTTCTTTAGTTATATCTTTTAGATCTTTAACAAGTTGATCTTCAACAACTTTAAACATTTCATTATTATTTCTTTGTTCTAGAGTTTCTCCAACACAAAGTATTGCTTTTAAATCTTTTTCAATTATTTTTTTTACTTTTTTATTTACTATTTCATCAGTCTCATTAAAGTATTGTCTTCTTTCGCTATGTCCCACAATGCAATACTCAACTCCAGCAGATATTAACATATCTATTGATGTCTCACCTGTATATGCACCTTTATCTTCATAATGAACATTTTGTGCACCTAATTTTACATTTGTTTGACATATTAAATCATATACTCTATCAAGGCTAACAAAATTTGGACATAATACAACATCAATATCATCAACATTAATTTGTTTTACTATACTAGTTACAAACTCCTCTGCTTGTGATAAAGTATAATTCATCTTCCAATTTCCTGCTATTATCTTTTTTCTCATAGCTATTCCTCCTAATTTAATTCAACAAGACTTTTTATATTTTCATCTTCTAGCCATGATGGTTCAATATCTTTGCTTGCAAATTTAAACTTTACATTTCCTTTTTCATTAACAGACCATTTTCCATTCCAGCTTGTAGGGACCTCCATTTCAAGATCTGACCAGTCTTTTTTACTTAATATTTTATTTATTTTTTCTTTCAAACTTTCAAAAGAATTATCCTCTAGTGTAGAATTATTTAGAATATACATTCCAACACCATTTTGCACATAGTAATATTCTTCAATAAACTTATCTTTCTTTCCTTCTAACTCATAATTTTCTTTAATCTCAGAACTATATTTTTTAATATTTAATTCACTTATATTTGTATTATCATTTATTTCTTGCTTCTTGTTACAAAGTAAAGTTACAAAGACTATTATAAATATTACAATTATTGAAACTATTATAAAAATAACAAATTTCTTTAAATCTTTTATTCCAACTTTGTTTTTTGTATTTACATTATTACCCATATTTTTCCTCTTTATTCCTTATCATTTAAAGCTTCAATTCCTGGCAATTTTTTACCTTCCATAAATTCAAGTGAAGCACCACCACCAGTTGATACATGCGACATCTTATCCTCAAGTCCGAATTTCTCAACTGCTGCTGCACTATCTCCACCACCAATTATTGATATACATTTAGAATTTGCCATAGCCTCAGCTATTGCTCTAGTTCCAGTTGAAAATTTATTTATTTCAAATACTCCAACTGGCCCATTCCAAACTACAGTACCTGCATTTTCTATTTCTTGTTTGTATAATTCTATTGTCTTTGGTCCAATATCAAGACCCATATAACCATCTGGTATTTCAGCTGAATTAGTTACCATTGTTTTAGAATCTTCATCCATTTTGTCTGCTACTAAACTGTCAACTGGTGTAAGTAATCTTACTTCCTTATCTAATGCTTTTTTTAGTATTTCAGCTGCTACATCTATTTTATCATCTTCACAAAGAGAGTTACCAACTTTACCTCCTTGTGCTTTTACAAAAGTATAAGTCATTGCTCCACCAATTAGTAATGTATCAACTTTATCTAATAGATTATTTAATACATCTATTTTACTAGAAACTTTAGCACCACCAACTATAGCAACAAGTGGTCTTTTAGGATTATTTATACCTTTATCTAAAGCATCTATTTCCTTTTCTATTAAAAATCCACATACTGAAGGTAAATAATGTGTAACACCCTCAGTTGAAGCATGTGCTCTATGTGCACTACCAAAAGCATCATTTACAAATATATCTGCAAAAGAAGCGAGTTTCTTAGCAAATTCAGGATCGTTTTTCTCTTCTGCCTCAGTCATACGAGTATTCTCAAGTAATACTACATCTCCATTTTTCATAGAATTTATAGTTTTTGTAGTTTCATCTGAATATATATCTTTTAACAAAGGTACATTCTTATTTAGTAATTCAGATAGTCTTGTAGCAACAGGTGCTAAACTTATATTTTTACCTGTTTTTCCTATATGAGAACATAAAATTATTTTTGCATTATTTTCTATTAAATATTTTATTGTTTTTAAAGATTCAACTATTCTCTTATCACTTGTTATCTTTCCAGTTTCTTTATCAAGTGGTACATTAAAATCACATCTTACTAATACTTTTTTAGAGTCTACTTCTATATCTCTTACAGTTTTCTTATTTAACATATTCTACCTCCAATTTAATAGAAATAGCTGACTTTTATTAATTAAGCCAGCCACTTTTGTATATAATTTCTAACTATTTATTATCTACTTCGTTCATATGTATTGCTAAGTCGATAACTTTATTTGAATAACCCCATTCATTATCATACCAAGCTACTAATTTTACAAAAGTATCTGATAATGCAATACCAGCTTTAACATCAAATATTGAAGTATATGGATTATGTATAAAGTCAGAAGATACTAAGTCTTCATCTGTCCAATCCATTACACCTTTCATTTCATTAGCACATGCTTTTTTTATAGCTTCAACTATCTCATCATAAGTAGCAGGCTTTTTTAGTCTACAAGTTAAATCTACTACTGATACATCTAAAGTTGGAACTCTAAATGACATACCAGTAAGTTTTCCATTAAGTGAAGGTATAACTTTACCAACAGCTTTTGCAGCTCCAGTTGATGATGGAATTATATTACCAGCTGCAGCTCTTCCACCTCTCCAATCTTTATTTGATGGTCCATCAACAGTTTTTTGTGTTGCTGTTGTAGAGTGAACTGTAGTCATAAGACCTTCTTCAATACCAAAATTATCATTAATAACTTTTGCAAGTGGTGCTAAACAGTTAGTTGTACAAGATGCATTTGAAACTACATTCATATCAGATGTATATTCATTTTCATTAACACCCATAACAAACATTTTAGCATCTTTTGATGGTGCTGAAATTATAACTTTTTTTGCTCCACCAGTAAAATGTGCAGATGCCTTTTCTGTACTTGTAAATACACCAGAAGATTCAACTACATACTCAACTCCAGCTTCTTTCCAAGGTATTTCATTTGGATCTTTAAAGTTAAATACTTTAATTTCCTTTCCATTAACAATTAAATTTGTACCATCAACTTTTATGTCTGCGTCTAATTTACCATGTATTGTGTCATATGTTAACATATATTTCATATATTCTATATCTATAAACGGATCATTTATAGCTAAAACATCAACATTATCCCTTTCTAAAGACGCTCTCATTACAAGTCTTCCTATTCTTCCAAATCCATTAATTCCTAATTTTACACTCATTTATTCTACCTCCTAATTACAGTAATATTTTATCGCATGAAACTTATTTTTTCAATACTTATGACAAAATTTACCTATTTTTTCGCAGTAATTTCCAAAAAAAAGAAGGTACAGAAAATTAATCCTGTACCTTTTAATTTAATTACAAAAAATATTTCTTCTTATTTTTTCTGCAACATCTAATTTCTTAGAATTTACTGACTCAAGAAAAAGCATTGTTCTTACTTTCTCATCAAATTTGCTTAAAGAGTCAGCAATCTGTTCATCAGAGAAAGTCTCATACGCTCTAACTGTAAGGCTTATAGCCTCATCAAAAGTGCTTTTTTGAATAGTGTTCATTTTTTTACCTCCAAATTATAATTATAACGGATTTATTGTTTACATAATATTGATTATACACTATTTTACATAAAATGTCAAATTATATAAAAAAAGACCTTAAGATTTTGCGGTTGTAAAATATTCGTTGGGGTGTGAATACACAACAACGAATATTTTTTAGCAAAAAAATTGCAATTAAACCATT
>CALXJG010000039.1 GCA_944388565.1 uncultured Clostridia bacterium | reverse complement strand
TACATTAGAACAAGTAATAATGCAAGAAAGAGAAAAAGAAGATGGAACAATAGAAGGAGTAGAGTATATAGGAGCTTCTGCATTTCAAGATTGTTCAAATTTAAAAACAGTGCAAATGGCAAATAGTGTAAAAGAAATTGGTTCACTAGCTTTCTATTATTGTACAAGCCTACAAAATATTAATATATCAATAGGAATAAAAGAAGTACCTTATTGTTGCTTTTGTGGATGTAAAAGTTTAACTAAGATTGAATTTAGTGAAGACTTTAAAGAAGATGTGGTTATAGGGGAGAGTGCATTTGTAGATTGTAGTAACCTAGAAACAGTAAAACTTTCAAGTAAAGTAGTTTCAATACATGGGAAAGCATTTAGTAGATGCGCAAAATTAAAGAATATAGAGGTAGCAAAAGGGAATAAAAATTTCAAGTTTGAAAATGGAATGCTACTAGGAAATGAAGAAAAGGAAATAATAATATTACTAGAAACAGCAATAAAAAATAATACAATAGAAATACCTAGTACAGTAACGAAACTAAATCTGAATCAAATAGCAGGATATAGTAATATAACAACATTAAATATACCAGCAAGTGTTATTGATATACTATTTGACACAACTAAAATTAATTTAACAAATGTAACAATAGATAGCCTAAATCCAAGATATGAAATATATGAAAAAGCAATATATACAAAAGAAACAACAGGGAGTATAGAAATGCTAAGATATTTTGGAGATGAAGAAATAGTAAATGTAAAAGAAGGAACTAAAGTAATAAAAGTATATTGTTTTTCTGGAAAAAATTTAAAAGAAATAAAACTTCCAAATTCATTAAACTCGATAGAGTCACAAGCTTTCCAGTATTGTAAGAATTTAAAAAGTATAACATTAGGAGAAAAAGTAGATTCATTTAATAACATGTCAATTTATGGTTCTGCAATAGAAGAAATAAAAATAGAAGAAGGAAATGAAAATTATAGTGTAAGAAGTGGAGCAATATGTAATGGTAAAGTAGTAGAAGCATTGTATAATAAAGAAGGAAGTGTATTTATATCACCAATAAAGCAGCTAGGAGCAATAGAGACATATGAAATACCAGAAAGTGTAGTAGAAGGGGTAGAAGTAAAAGAAATAGCAAATCATGCCTTTCATGGTCAAAATAAAATGACGGATATAGTAATACCTAATACAATAGAAAAAATTGGAAGTTCGTTTAACTATTGTAGAATGTTAGAGAAAATAGAAATACCAGAAAGTGTAATTTCGATAAATACAGCTTGTTTTTCAAATTCATCAAATTTAAAAGAAATAAGGGTACATAAGAAAAAAGGAAGTATAATAGGTTCACCATGGGGATGTATATATGGGGATAAAGCTGTAATATGGGATGAATAATAGTAAAAGTAATCAGACGTAAAGTTTGGTTACTTTTTTCTTGTAATTGTAAACTAATAATAAGGTAAATTTTGATTTAACTGTATAATCATTTAAAATTGTAATATCATTGACATATAATGTAGTATATGGTAAAATTACCATATGTAGATGTGGTGTAGGAAACCATAAAATTTGACAAAAATATATAAGTATGTTATAATTATATTTGTGACCTAGTAAAGGAAGGGGTAAAATTTAATTATGGGTAAAAAAAGTGTGCTCAGCACCTTACGTTTTATATTTCTTACTATGGGATGTTTAGTATTAATTTTTTGTGCTGTTGCTATAACAGTTTTAAATGAGTACAAACCAGTAGTAAAAACATATATTAATGGTGAGTTCATAGGATACTTTTCAAGTCCACAACAATTTGACGAAGTATATAATGATTTAGTTGCTGAAAAACAAAATATTGATCCAAACGTTAAAGTATATTTAGAAAGTGAACCAACTTTTGAGACTAGTTATATAAGAAGTAATCTTTTAGCTGAACAAAATGTATATACAAATTTAAGAGCTGAGATTAAAACAGAATACACAATATATAAAGTTATGGTTGATGGTGAAGAAAAAATGACTTTCAATACTCAAGATGATGCAAACAAATATGCAGAAAACTTGAAAAAGGAAGTTGCAAAATTAAATACAGAAGTAAAACTTGAAAAAGTTGAAGAATTAGGAGAAATGACAACAATTGAAAGAGCAGATTCTATATTAAAAGATATAGTTGATAGAAATAAACCTGTTGAAACTCCTAAAGTAAATGTTGTTAAGAGAACAAACTATGCACAAAATACATATTACAATAGTGGCGCAAGTACAGAAGTTGCTAATACTGCTTTATCACAAGGTGGTGTATGGCCTACTAATTTAAGACAAATTTCGTCTTCATTTGGTTATAGAGGTGACTACCATACTGGTATAGATATTACAGGTTCTGGTGCTACAGGGCATCCGATTTATGCATATAAAACTGGTGTTGTAACCTTTGCTGGTTATTCATCAAGCTATGGTAATTATATAAAAGTTGACCATGGTAATGGTTTAGCTACATGGTATGCACATTGTAGTAAATTATTAGTAACAGCAGGTCAAGAAGTAACACAAGGTCAAACTATTGCATTAGTAGGTTCTACAGGTTGGGTCACAGGACCACACTTACACTTTGAAGTAAGAATAAATGGTGTTCCAGTTAATCCATATCCATATATTGCAGGAAAATAGTATTATTTCTTGTAAAGAAAGGTGCTTATTAAAATGGAGAAGAAAAATAGACTTGGTACATTAAGATTTGTAATTTTTACTATTTTATCTTTTATTCTAATTTGTAGTGCTGTTGTGATAACCGTTTTAAATCATTATAAGCCGGCTGTTAAGACATATATTAATGGTGAGTTTATAGGATACTTTTCAAGTCCACAACAATTTGATGAAGTATATAATGATTTAGTTATTGAAAAACAAAATATAGATCAAAATGTTAAAGTATATTTGGAAACTGAGCCAACTTTTGAGACTAGTTATATAAGAGAAAGTTTATTATCACAACAAAATGTATATACGAATTTAAGAGATAATATTAAAACCGAGTTTGTAATATATAAAGTTTTAGTAAACAATGAAGAAAAGATGACTTTTAATGCACAAGACGATGCAAATAAATATGTTGAAGATTTAAAAAGTGAAGTTTCAAAGTTAAATGTGCAAATAAAAGAAGAGAAAGTTAGTGAACTTGGTGAGCTAACTACGGTTGAAAAAGCAGATGCAATATTAAAAGATATAATTGATAGAAATAAACCTATAAAGCAAAATACTACAACGTCAAAAGGTAGTACTTCAACTACTGAGAAGGCAAGTGCTGCTATAGCGGATGCCGCTTTATCGCAAGGTGGTATATGGCCTACTGTATCTCATTATATTTCATCTCCTTATGGTTGGAGATGGGGTACAATTCATACAGGTACAGATATTGCAGGTAAAGGCGGAGACCCAATATATGCTTGGAAAGATGGTCTAGTTACTTATTCTGGATGGTCAGGTTCTTATGGATATATTGTAAAAGTAGATCATGGTAATGGTATATCAACTTGGTATGCACATTGTAGAAAGTTATTAGTAACAGCAGGTCAAGAAGTATCCCAAGGAGAAACTATTGCATTAATGGGTTCTACTGGATTTTCAACTGGTAACCATCTGCATTTTGAAGTAAGAATAAATGGAGTTCATGTTAACTCTTATTTATACATAAAATAGTTAAATATTGTTCTTTGAACATATTTATATATATCACCTATTGCTCAGATATGACGTATAAAACCTCTAGTTATATCTTAGCTATAGGCAAGTTAGAAAAAAAGGAGGAAATTAGAAATGACTAAAGAAAGAAAAAGCGAAATTTTATCAACTTATGCTAGAGGAAAAAATGATACTGGTTCTGCAGAAGTACAAATTGCACTTTTAACTGAAAGAATCAATGAATTAACTGAGCATTTAAAAGTTCATGCTAAAGATGATCATTCTAGACGTGGTCTTTTAATAATGGTTGGTAAAAGAAAAAGATTACTAAAATATCTTGAAAATAAAGACATTGAAAGATATAGAGATATTATAACAAAATTAAATATTAGAAAGTAATCAAAAAAGATATACTATGTGTTATACTTAGTATATCTTTTTTTATTAAAAGGTTATCAAAGATTTTAGTATTTATTCTAGTCTAATTATTTAAGTTATTTTTTTAATATTTGTCAAATTGGCAAATTTACGTTGCATATGACTAGTATTTATGGTATAATCAATCAAGGTGGTATTTATGAAAGTAACCAAACAAAAAGGTACTAGAGATATATATTTAGACGATATAAAGATTTGGCAATTTGTAGAAAGAAATATAAGAGAAATAGCAAATGCATATAATTTAAATGAGATTAGAACACCAGTATTTGAGGCTACTGAATTATTTTCTCGTGGAGTTGGAGAAGAAACTGATGTTGTAAATAAAGAGATGTATACTTTTTTAGATAAAGGTGGAAGAAGTATAACATTAAGGCCAGAGCTTACAGCAGGGGTAGTAAGATCATATATTGAAAATGGATTTGATTCATATATTTCACCAATTAAATTTTGGTATATGGGTAATATGTATAGATATGAAAAGATGCAAAAAGGAAGGTTTAGAGAATTTACACAATTCGGAGTAGAAATATTTGGTAGTGATTCATATCTAGCAGATGTTGAAAGTATATTAATTTCGTATAATTTGTATAAAAAGCTTGGAATTTTAGATAAAATAACATTGTCTATTAATTCAATTGGATGTAGTGAATGTAGAGCTCAATATATAAAGAAACTAAAAGATTATATAAGACCTAACTTAGATAAAATGTGTGATACTTGTAAAATTAGATTTGATAAAAATCCTCTTAGAATGCTTGATTGCAAAGAAGAAAGATGTAAATCTATTTTAGATAATGCTCCAATGATAACAGATAATCTTTGTAAAGAGTGTAGTGATGATTTTGAAAACTTAAAAGAAGCTTTAAATAAGGCATCTATACCGTATGTAGTAGATAAAAGAATAGTTAGAGGATTAGATTATTATAACAAAACAGTATATGAATATGTTTCAAATGAATATGGTATAGCCACTGGTGGCGGAGGAAGATATGATACTTTAGTAGAAACATTAGGTGGAAATCATGTTCCAGCTGTTGGTTTTGGACTTGGTATGGATAGAATAGTAATGCTTCTTAAAGAAAGTGGATTTGTAAATAGTGCTACTAATGATGTTGATATATATTTTATTTTATTAAATAAAGAAGCACATTTAAATTATTTAAGTTTAATATTTGATTTAAGAAATAATGGAGTAAATGTAGATTTTGATATTTCAAATAAAAGTTTTAAAGCTCAGTTAAAATATGCAAATAAAATTAATGCAAGATTTGTATGTATAATTGGAGAAGATGAAATTAAAAATAATATAGGAATATTAAAAAATATGGATACAGGTGAACAAATAAATATAACATTAGACCTAAATAACGTATTAAATAATATAAAGTAAGGAGAATATTTTATGAAAAATGAAGAAAAAATTTTTGATTTAAGAAAAAGAGTCTCATTAAGAGAAGTTTTTACAACATATGATGATTTGGCAGATAGGGAATTTTTATTTTGTGGTTGGATAAGAAATATAAGAAATTCAAAAAATATAACTTTTATTGAGTTAAATGATGGAAGTTATTTAAAATCTGCTCAATTAGTTGTTATTAAAGAAAATATTGAAAATTATGATGAGATTGCATCACTAAATATTGGTTCAAGTGTTATATTATTTGGTAAAGTAGTAGTAACACCAACTGCAAAACAACCTTTTGAAATTCTAGTAAATAAAATTATGGTTTCAGGAAAATCTACTCCTGATTATCCACTTCAAAATAAAAGACATTCAATGGAATTTTTAAGAGAAATTGCACATTTAAGAGCTAGAACTAATACTTTTTCCGCTGTATTTAGAGTAAGATCAGTAGTTGCTATGTCAATACATAGATTTTTCTATAATCATGGTTTTATATATTTAAATACACCAATAATTACTGCATCTGACTGTGAAGGTGCTGGTGAAATGTTTAGAGTTACTACAATGGAAGATACTACAAAGGATCCTTCAGAAGATTTTTTCGGTAAAAAAACTTCACTTACAGTATCTGGTCAACTTGCTGCTGAAGCTTTTTCAATGGCTTTTTCAAATGTGTATACTTTTGGGCCAACTTTTAGAGCTGAAAATTCACATACTACAAGACATGCAGCTGAATTTTGGATGGTAGAACCAGAAATGGCATTTTGTGATCTTGAAAGTGATATGATAATGGCAGAAGAAATGATAAAACAAATAATTGCAGATGTAATTAATGAATGTCCTGCTGAGCTTGAATTTTTTAATAAATATATCGATAATGGTTTAATTGAAAGATTAAAGCATGTATTAAATTCTGATTTTAAAAGAATTACATATACAGAGGCTGTAGAACTTTTAAAGGAACATAATGATAAATTTGAATATAAAGTAGATTGGGGTACAGATTTACAAACAGAACATGAAAGATATTTAACAGAAGTAATATTTAAAAAACCTGTTTTTGTAACTGATTATCCAAAGGAAATAAAGGCTTTCTATATGAAGTTAAATGACGACGGAAAAACTGTTAGAGCTGTCGATATGTTAGTACCTGGAATAGGTGAAATAATAGGTGGCTCACAAAGAGAAGACTCACTTGAAAAACTTGAAAAGAGAATGGAAGAATTAGGCCTTGATAAAAAAGATTATGAATGGTATTTAGATACAAGACGTTATGGTAGTTGTGTACATTCTGGATTTGGACTTGGTTTTGAAAGAATGCTTATGTATGTTACAGGTATTCAAAATATAAGAGATGTAATACCATTTCCAAGAACACCAGGTAATTGCTTATACTAAAAAGGAAGATGATAAAATGAATAAATATAGAACACATAAATGTAATGAGCTAAGAGAAGAAGATGTAGGAAAAGAAGTTAGACTTTCTGGATTTGTTAGAACAATAAGAGATTTAGGTTCTTTAATATTTATAGATTTAAAAGATCATTATGGAATAACACAACTTGTGTTTGATAATGAAAAAATTCAAGAAGAAGTTAGAAAGTCTGTAAATGTTGAATCAACTATACTTGCAGAAGGAGTTGTTACAAAAAGATCTAATATTAATGATAAGATACCTACTGGTAAAATTGAAATTGTTGTAAGTAAATTTGAAATATTAGGAAAAGCACCATCTGTTTTACCATTTCAAGTTGATGAAAGTAGGAAGGTAAGAGAAGACTTAAGGCTTGAATATAGATTTTTAGATTTAAGAAATGATGAAATACATGAAAAGATCGTATTTAGGTCAAAAGTCTTAAAAACTTTAAGAGATAAGATGGATGAATTAGGTTTTGTAGAAGTGCAAACACCAATTCTTGCTAATTCATCTCCAGAAGGAGCAAGAGATTTTCTTGTACCAAGTAGAATACATCCAGGTGAGTTTTATGCTCTTCCTCAAGCCCCACAACAATTTAAGCAACTTTTAATGATATCAGGTTTTGATAAGTATTATCAAATAGCTCCTTGCTTTAGAGATGAAGATCCAAGAGCAGATAGATCACCAGGAGAATTTTATCAATTAGATTTTGAGATGTCATTTGCTGAGGAAAAAGATGTACAAGATGTGTTAAAAGAAGTGGTTGGTTCTACATTTAAAAAATATACAAATAAAGAAGTAGTAGGTTTTGAAAGAATAACTTTTAAAGAGGCAATGGATAAATATGGAATTGATAAACCTGACCTTAGAAATCCATTAATTATACAAGATGTAACAGATATATTTAAGGATAGTGAATTTAAAGTATTTAAAAACAAAACAATAAAGGCAATTAAAATAAATGCTAAAGATACTACAAGAAGATTTTTTGACGATATGGTAAAATATGCAGTAGAAGAGTTAGAACTTGGTGGACTAGCTTGGATTAAATATACTGAAAATAATCAAATAAGTGGAACAATTTCAAAATTTATAACTGAAGACATTTTAAAATCATTAAAAGATAAAATGGGACTAAAAGAAAATGAAGCTATCTTCTTTATAGCAGATGAATACATGAATGCTTGTAAAATAGCTGGTCAAATTCGTATTGAACTTGGAAATAGACTAAATATTATACCAAATGATAAATATTATTTCTGTTTTATAGTAGATTTTCCTATGTATGAATTAGATGATGATGGAAAAATTGATTTTTCACATAATCCATTTTCAATGCCTATAGGTGGATTAGATAGCTTACTAAATAAAGATCCTTTAGATGTAGTTGCTCATCAATTTGATCTTGTTTGTAATGGATATGAATTAGCCTCTGGAGCAGTTAGAAATCATGATATTGATATAATGATAAAAGCTTTTGAAATAGCAGGTTATACTAAGGAAGAAGTTGAAAATAGGTTTGGTAGTCTATATAATGCTTTTAAATATGGACCTCCACCACATGCTGGTGCAGCTCCTGGTATTGATAGGATGATTATGTTATTGCTTGATGAATCAAATATTCGTGAAGTTATTGCATTTCCTAAAAATTCAAAAGCTAGAGACTTGTTAATGGGAGCACCTTCTGTTGTTTCTAAACAACAACTTGAGGATGTACATATAGCTTTAATAGAAAAATAAGTATATAAATTGGTAAAGGATAACTTTACCAATTTATATATTTTTCTCTATTGAAAAATATAACTATATATAGTAAAATAATAATTATAAGAGGAGAGAAAGTATATGAAAATAGCAGTTTTAGGTTTAGGAGCCTATGGAATTGCACTTGCAAGTGTATTTTATGAAAATGATAATAAAGTTTCAATGTGGTCTAAATTTAAAGATGAAGTAGATATAGTTAAATTAAAAAGAGAAAATATAAATGTTTTCCCTGGTGTAAAGATACCTAAGGGAATAGAAATTACTGATAATATGAAAGAATGTGTAGAAGGTGCAAAGATAATAGTACTTGCATTACCTATGGCTGGAGTAAGAGTGGTATGTAAGGAATTAGTAAATTATTTAACAGACGACCAAGTCTTATGCTTAGTCACAAAAGGAATAGAGCAAAATACTAATAAATTTGTATCAGAGGTAGTATATGAGGAAACCGGATGTGAAAATATATGCATGTTATCAGGTCCTTCTTTTGCAATTGACCTAGTTAAAAATAATGAGACTGGTCTTATAGTTGCATCTGAATCAAATATTGCTCAAATAACTTTAAAAGTATGTTTAGAAAATGAGAGAATAAATGTAAGTATATCAAAAGATATTAAAGGAGTACAGGTAGCTGCAGCAAGTAAAAATGTTTTTGCTATAATTATGGGATTTTTAGAAGGGAAGAAATTAAGTGATTCTACAAAAGCAGCTGTCCTAGCTTGTCTTGCAAATGATTTGAGAATAATGATTGAAATATTAGGAGGAAAAGCACATACTATTTTTTCATATGCAGGACTAGGTGATTTGTTACTTACATGTATGAGTTCAAAGAGTAGAAATTTTACTTTTGGTAAGTATCTAGGAAGTGGTTATACAGTAGAAGAAGCACTAAAGCAAATGAATACTCAAACAGTTGAAGGATTATTTGCACTTGATTCAATAAATAAGTTATTAAAAGAAAAAGAGGTAACAATTAATTCTATAGATACGTTATATAAAATAATATATGAAAATTTAAAGGTAGATAAAGTATTAAGATATATAAAAAGATAGTGGAGATGTAGTAGATGAATGAAGAAAAATTAGCTATTTTAGATAATATAAAAAAAGAAGCAATTGAAAATCATGTACCTATATTACAAGATGTGTCTCTTGAATTAATAGAAGTTATATTGTCTATAAAAAGACCAAATAAAATACTTGAAATTGGTACGGCAGTTGGTTATTCTGCTATAAAATTTTCTAAATATTTAGAAGGCAAAGATTCAAAGATAAAAACTATAGAGATAAGTAAAGATATGTATAACATTGCTAAGGAAAATGTTAAGAATATGGAACTTACTGAAAAAATAGAAATTATTAATGAAGATGCAACTAAATATCTAGAAACAATTGATGAGAAGAAAGAACAGTTTGATGTTATATTTATAGATGCAGCTAAAGGTCAATATTTAGTTTTTCTTGAAAATGCGATTAGGCTTGCCAAAAATGGTGCTGTAATAATTGCAGATAATGTATATTTTCATGGTAGAGTTTTATCAGGATATAATGAACATAGACATAGAACTGCAACAAATAGACTTAGAGAATATATACGAATAATTAGTGAAGATAAAAGACTTAAGTCAACAGTTTTAAATGTAGGAGATGGAGTTGCTATTTCTGTAGTAAATAAAGAGATTAAATAAATCTAAAATTTACCATTATGATATTGTATTTATGTATTGTAAAATTATAAAAATCATGTTATAATCATATTATAGTAATACAAGGAGGGTAAAATTATGTATTGTAAAAATTGTGGAAAGGTATTAGAAGACGAAACAAAGGATTTATGTCCAGATTGTGAGGCTGCTAAAAATACCGAAGTTGCAGAAGAAAAGGTAGAAGTAGTTAAGGAAGTAACAAGTAATACTAATGATTCTTCAAATCAAAATACAAACAATAATACACAAAATACAACTACTAGTGTATTAAAAAAATCTAAAGTTGCTGCAGGTATTCTAGGTATTCTTTTAGGTAGTTTAGGTGTTCATAATTTTTATTTAGGATATACAGGAAAAGGTGTAGCACAATTACTTATAACTTTACTTACATGTGGATTTGGTGCTTGCGTTACATCTATTTGGGGATTAGTTGAAGGAATATTAATATTAACTGGAAGTATAAATGTTGATGGTAATGGAAATCCATTAGGCGACTAAAATGAAAAGATTAAAAAATATTATAATATTATTCTTTATATTATTATTTTTTATATTATTATTTGTTATAAAAATACCTATGCCTTGTTTATTTAAAACTTGGCTAGGTATTTTGTGTCCTGCTTGTGGATTTACAAGAGCAACTATTTGTTTATTTAATGGTAATATAATAGAGTCTTTTAAGTATAATATACTTGCTATACCAATAATTCTTTTTGTTATATTTACTGTTATATTAGTTACTATAGATATTATAACTAATAAAGAAAATTATATTAAATTGATGAATAAATTATTAACAAAATATTGGACTTATATATTAATTGTATTAGTTTTAATTATGGTTATAAAGAATATAATAAATAACCCCTAATCTATATATTGATTAGAGGTTATTTATTATTTATGAAAAGAAAGTAAAGATATTTAGTGCCTTTTGAATAATAGTTTCATTCTTTTTATATAATGCAGGTAAGTTTGATAAATTACTGAAGCTAAATACATTGTAGCTTTCACTTAATGAAGTAGGAGATAGACTATAGCTATCATTATCTTTTTGTACATTTAAAATACTGAATGTATCATCATGCATTATTATAATGAAAGAATTATTTGATACATTAGCAAGGAACATATTTTCAATTCTTACATTAGAATATTCAGGAAATTGATTGTGAACTAATGTAAATAGTTCTTCATAATTTTTAGTATCCTTAGTTACATCTGGATTGTTTAATAAATAGCTCATATTTTCAATATTAATAAATTTAGTATTATTTTTTAACCTTTTCATAGGTGTATTTAATGAATCCACTTTTGCAATTTGTAAAAATGAACCATCAACACTAAGAACTATTATTGCCTCATCATCAGACATATCTAAATCAGTTAGTTTATTAAATTTAATATTTTTGTATATTCTAATATATTTGTCAGTTGAAAGTATTTCAGTTATTATACTGTATTTTATTTTTTCTGTTAAATTTGAAGCAGTAAACTCAAAACTATTCATTAATTTTGAAGTTATTGCATTGAATATATTTTCATCCAGTAATTCGTTTTCAACAATTAAAAGATTTTTTAATTCTTTTAATTTTATTACATACATAATATTCGAATATTTATATTCAGATGAAATTAGATACTCAACTAATATACTTTGTATTAAAGAAACAATTTCTATAATTTCTTCTTCTAATTTATTTATTTGCTCAGATAAACAAGCATCTATATTATTATCTAATTCAGAACCTATAACCTCTTCATCATCATTATATATAAGAGGTAAAAGAGCATTTCTAATTGCAAGTTTAATACTTTCTTTTTCTTTTTGCAATTTAGATGTGTCAGAGTTTAATATTGTCTTTTTAAACTCTATATAGTTTAAATCTAATTTTTTATTTAAAAATACAAGCTTATTGTAGTTAGAATATTTTCTACTAACTTCATCTAAGTATTTTAATATATCATTTTGAGTTTCTATAGACATTTTACTAAAAAATCTATCAATATATTTTCTTGGTGAAGAGAATAAGTTAGAATATAAATTTTCTTCATGTAAATCAAATATATAACAAATTTGTTTTAATAGTTTTCCTTCTAAGAAGTATATATCATTGTCACTTGCTATCTTGTTGCCAAGGAAATCATTTTCATAATTTCTATATGTAGGAATTATACTAAGTGCAACTGGTTCAGTATAAAGAAGTCTACAAACTAAATTTGAAATTACCGCTCTATTAAGGCCGAAATTTTTATGTTCTATTTTATAATTTACTTTTGATAAAGAAACAGTAGAATAGCCAACACTATAATGATTATTGACTACTTCACTTGTAGTTAATGCATATAATACTCTTAAATATACTGATTCTATATTATTTAGATCTTTAATATATAATTCTTTTCGTATAGCGTCATAGTAACCAGTTTTGTAATCAATGCTTAAGTCATTACCAATTAAAATTGTATCAATATTCTCATATAGTTTTCTTTCTAATTTCTTCTGTCCTCTACGCGTAATATATCCAAAATTAATAAGTTTTTTAAATAAACCATCAACTATATTATAAAATTGTTCATTAACATTACATTTTTCCTTTAATTTATCTATATAGTTAATCATTTCAACCTCCAATTATATATACACATTATATTTTATAATAAATAAGAAAAATATACAAGACATAATAACAAAAAAAGAAGAATTATTTTAAATAATTGTTACTATTCACAGCCAAATAAATAAAAAAAGGTCATGTAATATAAATGTAAGCAAAATTTAACACAAAATATGAA